>JAWXAX010000105.1 GCA_034439735.1 Rhodothermales bacterium
CCCTGGACCCCGCCAGGCAGCCGGCCCTGCTCGACCATATCGGGCACGACATCATCACCAGCGACGGCACCACGTTGCTCGGCAGCGACGATAAAGCCGGCGTCGCCATCCTCATGCAGCTCGCCGAAGACCTCCTGGCCGACACAACCTCGCCCCGGCCGCCCCTCCGCCTCTGTTTTACGGTCGACGAAGAGATCGGGCGTGGCGTGGACAGGCTCGATCGCACGCGATTCGACGCCGAGGTGGCCTATACGATCGACGGCAGCGGCATGTACACCGTATTCGCCGAGACATTCAACGCTGTCGAAGCGACGGTCCGCGTAGCCGGCCGCGGCGTCCATCCGGGGTACGCAAAAGGCATCATGGTCAATGCGTCGCGCATTTTGTGTGACATGATGGCTGCGCTCCCCTCGGCCGAAACGCCCGAACATACCGACGGACGCGAAGGCTACATCCACCTGCACGGGTTGCATGCCGGCGATGTCGAGGCGGCCTCGGCCCATCTCATCCTGCGAGACTTCTCCGACGACGGCATGGCGCGGCGCCGGCGGCTGATCGAACACCTCGTCAACCAGTACCGCATCCAGTATCCCACCGCCCGCATCGAACTCGAACTCCGCGAACAGTACAAAAACATGCGCGCGTACATCGACGCAAGTGACCCCCGAGCCGTCCACCTGGCATTTACCGCCGCCGAACGCGCCGGCATGCCGCTGCGCGAAGAAGTGGTCCGTGGCGGGACGGACGGCGCGCGGCTGTCTGAGCAGGGCCTTCCGACGCCGAATCTCTTTAATGGAGGGCACGATTACCACAGTTGTTTTGAGTGGAATACGGTCCAGAATCTGGTCGAATCCCTGCGTTATCTCGTCGTGTTGCTCGGCGTATGGACCGAAGCGCCCCGGCTCTCGCCGGCCCGCACGCCGGCCGAAGCCGGGGCGGCGACCTGAGTTGTTTGTCCACCGAGACTTTGTTTTCCCACCCGCATGCCGAACGTAAGGAAATAGAAGTACGGCGGCGATGGCAACTCTTTTCCCAACACTACCGTTATAGCCACCGGTTACAGACTTTTTTATCCACTCCATCATCCCGTACACCGCAGGCGCGACGGCCATACGCTGAGTATATTCTCCTATCCATTCCTGGCCCGGGCGCGTGGTGCGATGCCATGCATTTTTATAATTTCTCTAAAGATAGCCAGCGAGGTCGGATCGGTGGCATTCTCCGCAATATCCTGTTTGTCGTCGTCGTTCTCGCCTACCTTGGCGCCCTTTTCCTTGTCATCCAGTTTTTCAGCTGATGCGCCGCGGAAACCAGGCCATCCAACGGCAGGCTCGTGCGTTTGCATTTGAGCGCGTGCCGGGATACTTTCGTTATTACATACGGCTATCAGCTCCTGAAGCGTAGGGCTAGAAGCCACTTCGGAGTTTTCCCCCCATGCTGATCTACGGACATCCGCCGGGCCGGCAAGCCCGCACGCGCCAGCGCCAGCGACGCCGTCAGAAACGGTTGCGGGAGTTTCGTACCCTTTTCGCCGCACTCGGGCTAGTGCTGACAACGGCCCTGATGTATCTGGGCACCCTCGGATTGTTATTCTTGCTGGCGAAGTGTTCGTAAGCCGCGTGGTACGTGCGGCGTGTGTCTCGAATAGCTGCAATTAAATCTGTCATGGCCAACGCCGATCGCCGTTCCAGTTCCCCCCCTCGCCCCCTCGGCCGGGTCCGGTCGCGCCTACTGCTCGCGTCGTTCTTCGCGATCACGGTTATCCTGGCCATTATCGCGGCCAAGGCCATCATCAACGACTCCCAGAATCCGGTCCTCCAGCAACGCATCGAAGAGATGCGCGTGCGAAAAAACCAGAACTCGCTCTTTGCGCCGGCCGATTCGAGCGACGTACCCGCCGCCGCCACTCCAGACTCCCTTGCTCCCGATTCCGCCGCTCCCTCTCCCTCGGCCACGCTCTAGGCCTTGCACCAGGCACGAGCCTGCCCGATCATGCGCGCCGTACTCCTGATCTGCTCTATAGGCCTCGTCATCCTGCTTGTCCGATCCGGCCCCTGGCTGTCGGAAAAGCTGGCCATCTACGAAGATCGCACCGCATTGGAGGACAGCCTGGACGCGTTCATCCGGCACGAGTTGGCCGACAAAGGCATCCCCGGTCTCTCCCTCAGCCTCGTCTCCGGCCAGCGAGTCGTGCTCGAACGGGGGTATGGATTTGCGGATCCAGACGCCCGGACGCCGGCGACTCCCTTTACCGTCTATAGGGTAGGCGCCGTTTCGCAGGCCTTCACGACCGTCGCCGTCCTCGAGCGCCAGGAGCGCGGCTTGCTCAACCTCGATGCACCCATCGAAACCTACCTGGCGGAATTTCGGCCCCTTAATCCCTTCGGCCATCCGATTACCTTAAGGCAGATACTCTCGCACCAATCGGGATTGCCGCGTGAGTCCCCGATAGGGCATTATTTTGATCCCACCGAGCCGACACTCCATGCCACGGTCGCCAGCCTCAACGCGACGTCGCTCGTATACCCGCCCGAGACCTTTACCAAGTACTCCAATGCGGCGTTCGCCGTCGCCGGCTTCGTCATCGAACGCGTCCAGCAAAAACCCTTCGAGCAACACCTGCGCGCCGTGCTGGACCGGATGGATCTGCGACGGACCAGCTTCACGCCGCGATTCGACCTGCGCGGCAAACTGGCGCAAGGATTTCAATGGACCTATGACGGCCGCGCCGTTTCAGCGCCCCTCTTCGAACCGGGCGCTGCGCCGGCCCTCAGTCTGTACACCACCGCCAACGACCTCGGCCGCTTTTTGACCGTGCTGTTTGCCGATGGCAAAAGTCCGTACGGCGCTATCCTCTCGCCGGCGGCCATCGAGGCGATGTGGACGCGACCGCCGGCAACGGCGCGCCAGCAAACCCCGTACGGCCTCGGATTCGTCGTCTCGTCGTTCGGAGCCGAGCGTCGGATGGACATCGAGGACAGCTTCCACGGCTATACGGCCCGGCTGGATATTCTTCCGGACAGCAAGATGGGCATCGCCCTGACGGCCAACATGGCGAACACAAACGCGGTTCTTGAGCGCATCGCCAGCTATGCGTTTGCCCTGCTTCGAGCCGAGCAGGCCGGCGCGCCACTGCCGGCCGCGCCCGTTACACGGCGCGTGCACCCTGCTCTCCGCGATCGATTCGGAGGACACTACGCGGGGCCCGCCGGCGAAGTGACGATCTCTGAAATGGCCGGCGAGTTATACGTTTGCCAGGACATCCGACGTACCCGGCTCCGCCAGTCCATCACCGGAGACTCTCTCTGGACCGATGATCGGCATGCACATGGATCGATTGTTTCGTTGCTCCCAAACGGCGCCCTCCAATTGGCGGGAGACACCTACACACGACGTGACCCGCCGCGACCCGTCCTGCACAATGCCGATCTCGTCTCGTACGTCGGGGTCTATAAAAATGATGTCCATGACCTGTTTATCCTCGAGCGGGAGGGCCAGCTGTTTACCCTGCTCGACTGGATTCGTTATTTCCCGCTCGCGCCGGACGACGCTGCCTCCTTCACCTTTCCCGACGAAGGCATGTTCGGAGGTGAAACGGTCAGCTTTGTGCGCGATGCTGCCGGCAAGGTCGTAGCCGTCACCCTCGCCAATATGACCTTCGAGCGGGCACCTGATCCCGTCTACCCGATCGCCGCTACGCCCCTGCCCGTCCCCCAGTCCCTCGACCGATTGATTCAGGAGGCCAGAACCGCATCCCCTCCCGTCGACGCGGCGAACATGAAGCCGCCCGAGCTGGTCGATATCGCCATCGTCGACCCCCTGTTGAACCTCGACATTCGCTACGCGCACAACGACAACATCCTCGGTCAAGCCATCTACGAGGAGCCACGCGCCCTGCTCCAGAAACCGGTTTCCGACGCGCTGTTCCGCGTCCAGGCGGCCGTCCGGCGAGATGGGTATGGCCTCATCATCTTCGATGCCTACCAGCCCTGGCACCTGTCCAGGGTCCTGTGGCAGGCCGCTCCCGATTCCCTCAAACACTTCTTCGCCGAGCCGTCGGTCGGCAGCTCGCAGAATCGAGCCTGCGCCGTGGCGCTTAATCTATACGACCTCGACTCGGGCAGCCCCATGGCCATGCCTACCGAGGTCGGGGCGCTGACTCCCGAGGCCTCCGCGAGTTATCCGATTACCGACAACCAGTTGCGCTGGAATCGAGACTTCCTTCGCACCGTCATGGAAGCCGAGGGGTTTGCCGTTCACCCCTACACGTGGTGGATGTTCGAGCACACCGGTTGCGCCGGCTACCCTATCCTGAACGAGTCGTTCTCTTCCATAGGCCCGTTCATGCACGTCGCCGCGCCCACACCGCCGCAAAACGCGTTTACCCTCGACCCCTGATCGAGTGTGGCGTAGCATGGGAGATGCATCAAATCAAAAGGCCCGGTTCGCTCGAAAGCGGCCCGGGCCTTTGTTATCGCATGCGGTTCAGACCGAGTAGTCAGTCCGCTTCCACCGACTCCACGTCGCTCGCCTTGCCGACGATCGGCGAGAACGAGGTGGCGGCGCGGGCAGCGGCGGAGCTGCTCCCGATGGCGGCCTGCAGTTCGGCGAGCTCCTTGCGCGAACCCACGACGATGTCGCGGAAGCGACGCTGACCGGAGCCGGCCGGGATGAGGTGACCCACGATCACGTTTTCCTTGAGACCGTAGAGCGGGTCGACCTGCGCGTTTATCGCGGCGTCCGTGAGCACCTTCGTCGTCTCCTGGAAGGAGGCGGCCGAGATGAACGAATCGGTCGAAAGCGACGCTTGCGTGATACCGAGCAGGATCGGCTCGGCAACGGCCGGCTGCGAATCGCGGACCTGAATCTGCTTCAAGTCGCGCCGCTTCAGGTCAGAGTTCATCTCGCGCAACCGCCGGCGGCTGATCAGCTCGCCCACGGAATGCGAGTTGGCGCCGCCCGGGTCCACGATCACGAAACGGTCGTACAGATCGTCGTTTAGCTCTTCGAGGACAAAGCGATCGACCGTATCCTGCTCAAGCAGGTTCGTGTCGCCCGGATCCGTGATGCGCACCTTCTGCATCATCTGACGCACGATCACCTCGATGTGCTTGTCATTGATCGTCACACCCTGGAGACGATACACTTCCTGCACTTCGTTCACGAGGTACTCCTGCACGGCCTTTGGCCCCAGAATGCTCAGGATATCCTGCGGCGATACCTGGCCGTCGGAAAGCGGGTCGCCGGCACGTACGAAGTCGTTCTCGTGCACCAACAGGTACTTTGAGAGCGATACCAGGTACGTTTTCGAGATGTCGCCATCTCGGCTTGTGACGATCACCTCCTGGGCGCCGCGTTTACGGCCGCCGAACGTAACGACACCGTCGATCTCGCTAACAACGGCGGGATCGGTCGGGATGCGCGCCTCGACGAGTTCCGTAACACGAGGCAGACCACCCGTGATGTCGCGCGTTTTAGCGGACTGGCGCGGGATTTTTGCCAGCACCTGGCCGGCCTGTACCACTTCACCGGCTTCGATCTGAAGACGCGCGCGAATCGGCAGGGGGTACTCGCGAATGTCCCCTTTGGCGGTCGCAACCAGGATGGCCGGCGTCAGGTTACGCTCACGGCTTTCCATGATGACCTTCTCCTTGTAGCCTGTCTGCTCGTCCGACTCCTCGCGGTACGTCGTACCGTCGACAATATCCTGGAAGGATACCTTACCGGATACCTCCGAGAGGCGCACGGAGTTGTACGGGTCCCAGCTGGCCAGCACGGCGCCTTTCTCGATCGTATCGCCATCGGAGACTAGCACTTCCGCGCCGTAGGGGATGATGTACGCGATCAACTGCCGGCCCTCTTCATTCGGGTCGGTGATGCGGATTTCCCCCTGACGGGCAAGTACTACCTCCTTCGTCGATTCACCGTTGTCAAACGAGACGGTACGGAGGTTTTCGTACACGACGCGCCCGCCAAACTTGGTCTGGATCGTACTTTCGGCCGCGATACGCGAAGCGGCGCCGCCGATGTGGAACGTACGGAGCGTAAGCTGCGTGCCCGGCTCGCCGATCGACTGGGCGGCGACGACACCGACGGCCTCGCCGGCCTCCACGATGCGGTTCGAACCGAGGTTACGCCCGTAGCACAGGGCACACGCACCGCGACGCGCTTCACACGTGAGCACGGAGCGGATTTCGACTTCCTCAATTGACGTTTCCGAGATCCTACGCGCCGTGGTCTCGTCGATCATCTCGTTGGCGCCCACAATGCGGTCGCCGGTCAGCGGATCATCAACATCGTGAACCGATACGCGGCCGAGAATACGGTCCGAAAGCGGTTCAACGATGTCCTCGTTATCCTTGAGTGCTGAAATCCGGATACCGCGAAGTGTACCACAATCCGTCTGGGTGATCGTCACATCCTGGGCAACGTCAACCAGACGACGCGTCAGGTAGCCGGCATCCGCCGTCTTGAGGGCCGTGTCGGCCAGACCCTTCCGGGCCCCGTGCGTCGAGATGAAGTACTCGAGCACCGAAAGGCCTTCCTTGAAGTTCGAGATGATCGGGTTTTCGATGATTTCGCCGGCGGAGCCGATAAGGCTCTTCTGTGGCTTGGCCATCAACCCGCGCATCCCGCCGAGCTGACGAATCTGCTCCTTGGAACCACGAGCACCGGAGTCCGCCATCATGTAGATCGCGTTGAAACCGTCTTCGTCCAGCTTCAAGGCATCAAACAGCACCTCGGAAACGAGGCTGTTCGTGCGCGTCCAGATGTCGATTACCTTGTTGTAGCGCTCGTTCTCCGTGATGTGACCCATCTCGTAGAAATTGCGCGCCTGCTCAACCTCAACGGTGGCCTCCGAGATCAACTTCTCCTTCGCGTCCGGCACCACGATGTTGGCCAGCGAGAACGTAAGGCCGGCCGTCGTGGCACGTTCGAACCCGAGGTTTTTGATGTCGTCCAGGAAGCGCGCCGAACGGGCAAAACCCGTGGCCGAAAGCACGCGCGAGATGATGCCACGCAGGCTCTTCTTGGTGAGGACTTCGTTGATGAAGCCCACTTCCTCGGGCACGACCTCGTTAAAGAGGACGCGGCCGACGGTCGTTTCGATCAACTCGCCATTCGGTGTGCGTACGGTGACCTTCGCATGCTGCGCGACAACTCCGCGGTCGAACGCCTGACGCGCCTCTCCCATGCTGCCAAAACGCATGCCCTCGCCTTTCTGACCGTTTTTACCCTTGGTCAGATAGTAGAGGCCAAGCACCATGTCCTGCGTAGGCACCGTCACCGGGCCGCCGTGGGCCGGGCTGAGGATGTTATGGCTCGCGAGCATGAGGATCATGGCCTCAAGGCACGAGTCGTAGCTGAGCGGCACGTGGACCGCCATCTGGTCGCCGTCGAAGTCGGCGTTAAACGCCGTACAGACGAGCGGGTGGAGCCGGATGGCCTTCCCTTCGATGAGCACGGGCTGGAACGCCTGAATGCCCAGACGATGCAACGTCGGGGCGCGGTTGAGGAGCACCGGCCGGCCATCGATCACCTTCTCAAGGATGTCCCACACATCGGCCGTCCGGCGATCGACCACCTTCTTGGCGCTCTTCACCGTCTTCACAATACCACGCTCGATGAGCTTGCGGATGATAAACGGCTTGAACAACTCGACCGCCATTTCTTTCGGCAGACCGCACTGGTGCAATTCCAGCTCCGGACCGACGACGATGACGGAACGACCCGAGTAGTCGACGCGCTTGCCGAGCAGGTTCTGCCGGAAGCGGCCCTGCTTGCCCTTGAGCATGTCGGAGAGCGACTTCAGGGCGCGGTTCGAATCCGAGCGGACGGCGTTGGCCTTGCGGCTGTTGTCGAACAGCGAGTCTACCGCTTCCTGCAACATGCGCTTTTCGTTGCGCAGGATGACCTCGGGCGCCTTGATATCGATCAGGCGCTTGAGGCGGTTGTTGCGGATGATGACACGGCGATACAAGTCGTTCAGGTCGCTCGTGGCGAACCGGCCGCCTTCGAGCGGCACCAGCGGGCGCAACTCGGGCGGGATGACCGGGATGACGCGCATGACCATCCATTCCGGACGGTTCTCCATCCGGCGGTTGGCTTCACGGAACGCCTCGACGACGGCCAGACGCTTGAGCGCTTCCGCCTTACGCTGCTGGCTCGTTTCGGTCTTGACCTGGAACCGTAGCTCCTGGGCGAGCGGCTCCATCGTGAGCCGGCCCAGCATCATCTCGACCGCCTCGCCGCCGATTTTCGCGATAAACTTCTCCGGGTCCTCGTCGTCCAGACGATTGTTGTCTTCGCGAATCTGGTAGAGCACGTTGAAGTACTCGTCCTCGCTCAGCAACTGATCCTGTTCGACCCCCAGCTTTTCGGCCGCGCCGGGCTGGATCACAATGTAATTTTCGTAATAGATCACCCGCTCCAGGTCTTTCGACTTGATGCCCAACAGGTGGCCGATCTTGTTGGGGAGCGTCTTGAAATACCAGATATGGACGACCGGCACGCTCAGCGTGATGTGGCCCATGCGCTCGCGACGAACCGCTTTCTGGGTGACTTCCACGCCGCATCGGTCGCAGATGATACCCTTATAGCGGATCCGCTTGTACTTGCCGCAGTGGCACTCCCAGTCCTTGACGGGGCCGAAGATCTTCTCGCAAAAAAGCCCGTCTTTCTCCGGCTTGAACGAGCGATAGTTGATCGTTTCTGGCTTCAGCACTTCCCCGTAGGACCGCTCGAGGATCGCTTCGGGCGAGGCCAGGCTGATGGTGATCTGGGTAAAGTTCTTTCTAACCTTCTGCGTTTTTCCGTACGGCATATCTAATTCCGAATGTCGAATGTCGAGTGACGAAGACCAGCAGCCTCTCGCCGGCGTTCCGACGGCGAGAGGCGCACGCATCTAATCTGTCAATCCAGCTTCACTTCGAGCCCGAGGCCCTGCAACTCGCGGACGAGCACGTTGAAGCTTTCGGGTGTGCCGGCTTCGGGCATGTTATCGCCCTTGACGATGGACTCGTAGGCCTTCGAGCGGCCCTGGACGTCGTCGGACTTATACGTAAGCATCTCCTGGAGCGTGCTGGCCGCGCCGTACGCATACAGTGCCCAGACTTCCATCTCCCCGAGACGTTGTCCACCGAACTGCGCCTTGCCACCCAGCGGCTGTTGGGTGATAAGACTGTAGGGCCCGATGCTCCGGGCGTGGATCTTGTCGTCCACAAGGTGACTCAACTTGAGCATGTAGATGACGCCGACGGTCGTCTTCTGGTCAAACGGATCACCCGTGCGGCCGTCGTACAGTTGGGCGCGTCCGTCGACCGGCAGGCCGGCAGCGGCGAGTTCGGCCGTAACGTCATCCATCTTGGCGCCGTCAAAAATCGGCGTCGCGTACTTCTTACCGAGCTTGAGACCCGCCCAGGCCAGGAGCGTCTCGAATATCTGCCCCAGGTTCATACGCGAAGGCACGCCCAACGGATTGAGCACGATGTCGACCGGCGTACCGTCTTCAAGGAACGGCATGTCCTCGTGCGGCACGATGCGGGCAATGACGCCCTTATTGCCGTGCCGACCGGCCATCTTGTCGCCCACCTGGATTTTGCGCTTTTTGGCGACATACACTTTGGCGAGCTGGACGATGCCCGGCGGCAACTCGTCGCCCATCTGCACCTGGTGACGCCGGCGCTTCGCGTCGCTCTGGATGCGGCTGTAGATCGTGTGGTAGTTGCGCAGCAACTTCCGGATCTTCCGGTTCACTTTGTCATCCGTCGTGAACCCTTTGCGCACACCCAGCTGAACCGGCTGGATCTCGGCAAACGCCTCCTTCGAGAACTTGGCGCCTTCCGGCACCACGATGCGGCCTTCGCGATCCTCCACGCCGGCGCTCTTCTGGCCCTCGAGGAGCTGGAAGAACTTGTCGAAGAAACGGCGATTGATATGGCCCACTTCGTGGTCCAGGTCGCTCTCGATCTCGGTGATGCGCTGCTGCTCAATCTTCTTCGAAGCCGGATCCAGCTTGCGACGGCTGAACAACTTCGTGTCGATCACCACGCCCTTCATGCCGGGAGGCGCCTTCAATGAGGCATCCTTCACGTCGCCGGCCTTGTCACCGAAAATGGCGCGCAACAGCTTCTCTTCCGGCGTCGGGTCGGTCTCGCCCTTTGGCGTGATCTTGCCCACGATGATGTCGCCGGCCTTCACTTCCGCACCAATGCGGATGATGCCGCGCTCGTCGAGGTCCTTCGTGGCCTCTTCCGACACGTTCGGGATCTCACGCGTCAACTCCTCCTCCCCGCGCTTCGTGTCGCGCACCTGAAGTTCGAACTCCTCGATATGCACCGAGGTGTAGACGTCTTCGGCGACCAGCTTCTCGGAGATGACGATGGCGTCTTCGAAGTTGTAGCCGCGCCAGGGCATAAAGGCCACCAGCACGTTTTTGCCCAGCGCCAACTCGCCCTTTTCCGTCGCAAAGCCTTCCGTCAGCGGCGAGTCTTTTTCGACCCGCTGCCCGGTTTTCACGATGGGCGTCTGGTTGATGCACGTATCCTGGTTCGTGCGGCGGAATTTGGTCAGGAAGTAGGTTTTAATCGTGTCCTCGAACGCCACGTCGGCGTCGTCGGCATCGGTATCGTACCGGACGATCACGCGGGATGCATCGGCAAACTCGATCACCCCGGGGGCCTCGGCCACCAGCACCGCGCGCGAGTCGCGGGCGATGCGGCCTTCGAGACCGGTGCCAACAATCGGCGACTGGGGCCGGAGCAACGGCACGGCCTGGCGCTGCATGTTCGAGCCCATCAGGGCGCGGTTGGCGTCATCGTGCTCGAGGAACGGGATCAGGCTCGCCGCCGGCGATACGATCTGGTTCGGAGCGATGTCCATGTACTCCACTTTGTCCGGAGGGACAATCGGGAAGTCGCCACGGTACCGGCACTTGACGTATTTGTTGATGTACTCGCCTTTCTCGGTGATCGGCGCGTTGGCCTGAGCGATGATCACGTCATCCTCCTCCTCCGCCGTCAGGTACCGGATCTCATCGGTCACCACACTGTCCTTCACCACCCGATAGGGCGTCTCAATGAAGCCGAACTGGTTGACGAAGGCATGGACGCAGAGGGACGAAATGAGGCCGATGTTCGGGCCTTCCGGCGTTTCGATCGGGCAGAGGCGACCGTAGTGGGTATAGTGAACGTCGCGCACCTCGAAGCCGGCGCGCTCGCGGGTAAGGCCGCCAGGCCCGAGGGCCGACATACGACGTTTGTGCGTCAACTCGGCCAGCGGATTCGTCTGATCCATGAACTGGCTGAGCTGATTCGTACCGAAAAAGCTATTGATGACGCTCGACACGGTACGTGCGTTCACCAGGTCCTGCGGCGTGAAGCTCTCCGCGTCGCGCAGGTTCATGCGCTCCTTGATCGTACGGGCCATACGGGCCAGACCGAGCGAGAACTGCGCGGCCAGCTGTTCGCCGACCGTACGTACGCGGCGGTTGCTCAGGTGGTCGATGTCGTCGACCGAGCTCTTGCCATTCTGGAGATTGACCAGCTCGCGGATGATGGCGAGGATGTCCTCCCGAGTGAGCGTGAGTGTCTTATTGTCATCGCCCAGGCGGAGCCGGCGGTTGATCCGGTAGCGGCCTACATCGCCCAGGTCATACCGTTTCTCGCTGAAGAACAGGCGCTCGAGGACGCTCCGCGCCGTTTCGAGATCCGGCGCTTCGGTGCCGCGTAGCTGGAGATAGAGGTACTCGAGCGCCTCCTCCTCCGTATGCGTGGCGTCCTTCTTGATCGTGTTAAGCAGCGCGCTTTTGTCGACGCTGTCGTCTCCGATATCCACATGCAGGAGGTGGATGCGGGTGATGCCGGCTTCCTTGAGGACGTTGATATCGTCCTCCTCGACCACATGTTCGGCCGGGAAGAGGATCTTGCGTTCCTGCTTGGTGTCGACTACCTCGCCGGTGTCTTCATCGACCACTTCTTTCGTCTCCATCACGAAGACGGAGGCGGCGAGTTTGCGACCCTCGAATTTCTTGAAGTTCTTTTTGGTGTCGACCGCGTGTTCCTCGGCCAGGTCGAAGATGCGAACCAACTCTTCGTCGGTCGAGTACCCCAACGCGCGAAGGAGGGACGTGACCGGCAATTTTTTCTTCCGGTCGATATACGCCCACATCACGTTGTTGACGTCCGTCGAGAATTCGATCCACGACCCCCGGAACGGGATGACGCGGGCCGAGAACAGCTCCGTGCCGTTCGGGTGCATGCTCTGCCCGAAAAACACGCCCGGGCTGCGGTGCAGCTGGGAGACCACGACGCGCTCGGCGCCGTTAATAACGAACGTGCCCCGCTCGGTCATCGCCGGCAGGTTTCCCAGGTATACTTCTTGCTCGATGGCCTCCTCAGCCTCGTCCTCGTCTTCATCCTCCTTGCTCGAAAGCCGCAGCTTGGCCTTGAGAGGCACCGAAAATGTCAGGCCCTGCGCGATACATTCCGCAACGGAGTGCTTGGGAGCATCCAACGAGTAGTGGAGAAACTCGAGCGTGTACCGTTCGCGACTGTCCTGGATCGGGAAGTGCTCCTTGAAGACGGCCTGAAGACCCACATCGGCACGTTCTTCAGGCGGGGCGTCTTCCTGCACAAACTCGCCGTACGATTGAAGCTGTACGTCCAGAAAGTCCGGATAGTCTTTTACAGCGCGCGTGCGGGAAAAGGTGACCCGCTCCACAACGCCTCCCGGCTCGGTAATGGTATTGGGCATAGACTGATCGGTTAACGAGGTTGGTGACGCGTAGTTAGATACAGGGCGTGAGTTACAGGGCGTGAGATAAGTGCGAGAGATACGGTGAGGATCTCGTAGAGTCTCGGGCGTCTACACGTTAGTCGCGACAGAAGTGCATCGAAGCCTGAACGCGGCCCCTATGCAATTGTTTCAAAACCACGGCTCGTGGCGGGAACCTGCATCCGCCAGCGTATCTACGCAGAAGCATTGAAAGCCGGCCCTCATTGAAGGGCCGGCTTTCGCAGCACGCTGCGTTATGTCATTACAAAGCCTGCATTGAGGTGACCTATCCGATCGGGATGGTTACTTCAGCTCGACAACCGCGCCGGCTTCTTCCAGCTGGGTTTTGAGTTTGGCCGCTTCGTCCTTGTTGACGCCTTCCTTGACCGTGCTCGGAGCGCCTTCGACGAGGTCCTTCGCTTCCTTGAGGCCGAGGCCCGTGATGGCGCGAACTTCCTTGATGACGCCGATTTTCTTGGCGCCCGCATCCTTCAGGATGACGTCGAATTCCGTCTTTTCTTCGACGACGGCGGCGGCGGCGCCGTTGCCGGCGGCCGGGCCGGCGACAGCCACGGCAGCGGCGGCTGGCTTGATGCCGTAGTCCTGCTCGAGCACTTTGGCGAGTTCGCTAGCCTCTTTGATGGTGAGGTTTACCAGTTGTTCAGCAATTGCTTTGATGTCTGCCATGGTCGTTTGATGCTCCTGCAGCGGTCTGCACCTCTGGCGCGAAGTCCGGGCTGCGCTGCAAATTAAGGGTTATGGGGGTGTGCGTATTCGTAAAAGAAATCGGGGTTCAGCCTTCGCGTTCGGCCATCGTCTGCAGGGCGCCGACAAGATTGCCTCCCTGGGCTTGCAGCGCGCCGACCACGTTGGTCATTGGTGCGAGGAGCAGGCCTGCGATATCCCCGATGATCTCCTGCTTGGAGCGCAGCGAGGCGAGGATGTCGATGGACTGCCCGTCATACACGGCGCCATCGATATAAGCGGCTTTTAACGCGGGCCGGCCGTTGCCGGGGCCGGCGCTAAATTCTTTGATCACGCGCGCCGGAGCGGCCGGATCGTTGCAGTACGCCACGGCCGTGGGGCCTTCGAGCGTGCTGTACATCTCCTGGAAGCCGCCGATCCGATCCATCGCGAGGCGGAGCAGCGTATTCTTCACCACACGGTACTGGATGTTCGACGCGCGGAACTTCGTGCGGAGCGTATTCATGTGCTCGACGGTAAGGCCGGAGCAATTCGTCAGGTATACGGTCGAGACGCCCTCCAATTCCTTGGTGACTTCGTCCAGTATGACTCCTTTTTGTTCTTTCGTAAGTGCCATAACTGCATCTGCGCCGGTCGACGCATTCTACATTCGGTTAGCGAGAGACTCAGCGGATAGCGTTGACTACTTCGTTTCGATCGAGCGAAATGCCCGGGCCCATCGTCGTCGACAACGTAATCGACTTCACGTAGAGGCCTTTGGCCGAAGCGGGGCGAAGGCGCAGCACTTCCTTCAGGAAGGCTTCAGCGTTCTCCCTGATCTGATCCGAGGAAAATGAAGCTTTGCCAATGGCGGAGTGCAAAATGCCCGTTTTGTCGACACGGAAGTCGATCTTACCGGCTTTTACGTCCTGAACGGCAGCTCCAACATCCATTGTGACGGTGCCGCTCTTCGGGTTCGGCATCAAACCGCGGGGACCCAGTACACGCCCGAGACGCCCGACCTTGCCCATCACGTCGGGCGTGGCGATCAGCACGTCGAAATCGAACCAGTTTTCGTTCTGAATCTTGTCGATCAAATCGTCCAGACCGACATGGTTGGCGCCGGCGGTGCGCGCTTCGGCCTGCTTACCTTCGTTGGCCAACACAAGCACGCGCACATTCTTACCGGTCCCGTGCGGCAGCGCGACGGTGCCGCGCACCATCTGATCCGCATGCCGGGGATCGACGCCCAAGCGGACATCGATATCGATCGATTCGTCAAACTTGGCGCTGGCCGTCGACTTCAGTAGTTGAGCGGCCGTTCCCAGCGTCATCGCCGAACCGGCTTCCTTTACGAGCTTCTGAAGCCGAGTGTAGCGTTTTCCTCGCTTTGCCATAATTGTAGTGGATAATGCGGTTCAATCGCCAGCCGAAAGGGTGCGGCCAGCTCCCGCCGTTGATGAGAGGGCAGATCGGCGCCTTGTAAGCGCACCGCTGCCATTCCTCCAGTGCCCCTGATTTCGGACCCGACGCGCCCGGTCAGGCGGTTGTCGGGGCCCCGGTCACTTTGATCCCCATCGATCGCGCCGTTCCGGCGACCATCGTGGCGGCCTTGAGCACATCGAAGGCGTTCAGATCGTTCATCTTCACCTTCGCGATGTCGACACACTGATCCCACGTCACCGTTGCTACCTTCTGCCGCAAGGGATCCGCTGCGCCACTCTCGATGTTCGCGGCCTTCTTCAGCAACACAGCCGCAGGCGGGCTCTTGATGATAAAGGTGAAGGACTTGTCCGCAAATACCGTGATCACCACCGGCAGGATAAGCCCCATGCGATCCTGCGTCGAAGCATTAAATTGCTTGCAGAACTCCATGATGTTTACCCCTTTCTGGCCCAGTGCCGGGCCGATGGGCGGTGCAGGGTTGGCCTGTCCGGCCTTGACCTGCAACTTGATGAACGCTTCAATTTTTTTAGCCATAACAGCAAGCGGTTCAAACGCCCCGAACGGGCTCCCGCGACTTAGGTATCTTGAAGACTGGAAAAAGGTGTGGGCGCGTACAATGCACGTGTGGCAGGGGTTGTTCCGATTTGGACCGGCAAAGCCGGAGGTTAACGGAAAATTCCCCTACTCCTCGTGTTCGACCTGCAGATAGTCCAGTTCGAGCGGGGTTTTACGACCAAAGATGGACACCATCACCTTCACCTTCATCTTGTCGGGATACACTTCCTCGACAAAACCGGTGAAGTTGTTAAACGGCCCGTCCACGACTTTGACCGCATCGCCGTTCTTGAAGGGAATTTCCGGCTGCTCTCCCATCTCCCTGGCTTCGTCCACTTTGCCGAGGATACGCTTCATCTCATCGGGGCGCAGCGCGGTAGGCTGGTCGCCGGTAGTAAGGAAGCCCACAACGGAGGGCACGTTGGCGATCACGTGCTGAAGCTCTTTGTCCAGCACAGCATGAATCAACAAATAACCCGGGAAAAACGTCTTTTCTCGCGTCCGTTTTTTCCCCTGGCGCATCTCGAACACCGTCTCGGTTGGGATCATGATGTCGGTAAGGCGATCCGTGAGGCCTGTCAGGGCGAGCTCCTTCTCCAGATACTGCTTGACCTTCTTTTCATGCCCCGAGAATGTACGGAGGACATACCACTTGGGTATGCTGTCTTTCTTCAGAGTCGCCATAATCCGTGCAGCGCGTGGCTGTAGTAGAGGTGGTCAGAATTCGGTCAGCCGGCCAGGAGATACACGTTCTCCAACACCCAGCCAATCACCCGATCTGCACTGAAGATGAGCAACGACACGATCACGGTAGCCACGAGCGTGATCATTGTGTTGCTGATGAGCTCCGAACGCTTCGGCCAGCTCACCTTCTGCATCTCCTTAATGACTTCGTCGATGTACGTCTTGAGCTTGTTCATACTTTCCTTCTACCGGATCACAGCCCGTCCGGCCCATACGATGTAGAAAAAAGCGCCCCATGGCACGGGCGGCAGGACTCGAACCTGCAGCCTGCGGTTTTGGAGACCGCTGCTCTGCCAATTGAGCTACGCCCGTAGGATAATGGTCGATGGCCAATGATCGATGGTCGATGAGGACTCATTAACCATTGACCATCAACTATTAACCATCAACCATTCCTTTAGTCCAGAATCTTTGACACTACGCCGGCGCCCACCGTGCGGCCGCC
>JAWXAX010000106.1 GCA_034439735.1 Rhodothermales bacterium
CGGAGGGACAAGGACGAGCGCCGAGTGGTGATTGTTTAAACGCGTCCTGTCATCCCCGTATGTCCTTCAGGACATGCGGGGACCTCCTTCCAGCCGGCGGAGGATGCCTCGCTAAGCTACACGGGGATTGAGAGCCAAGAGGGGTTGCGTCATTACGGGCTCTACGACACGGTGGTGGCGCGGGAGTAATGGGCCAGCGAGGCGTGCACCAAAGAGAACATCAACCTGTGGATCGCGTTCGACCCGAAACACCTTTCCCAAATCGCCATGTCCGAAACGATCACAAAATCCGATATCGTCCGTGCCGTCTCGGAACTGCCGGAAGATGCCACGCTTGACGACGCCTTCGAACGCTTGTTCGTGCTCCACAAGATCGAGCGAGGCCTTAAGGAGGGGCGGCTGGGCCAGACGATGACGCAAGAAGAAATCGAAGCCCACTTCCGCCAGCGTCGTGGCTCTAAGACGCGGTAACGGAATGTCTACTTTACGATGGTCGACACAGGCCCGCAAGGATCTCGAAGTGCTGTCCGACCAGTATCGCGACGCCTCTCCTTCCTTTGCCGAGCGCTTTGAAGAGCAGATGCTTGAGTCTACGCGGAGGCTTCAGGCATTTCCTCGGTCGGGTCGTATGATTCCCGAGGCGGAAGATGAGGAACTCCGAGAGGTAATCTACAGAGAGTACCGGATAATGTACCACTTCGATGAAACGGCGCAAGAGGTATTGATCCTTACTATCCTACACTCATCGCGTCAGTTCGGCGGGTTTGAGTAGCGATACCTTCAAACTGGGGACAAAGGGGCCTTGAGATCCATGCGTCGCTTCCTTGTCGAGGCAGGAATATCGCCAGATGAATAACCCTATGTTGAACTACAAAGGATACGCAGGCCACGTCGAATTCGACGACGAGGCCGGACTGTTTCACGGAGAAGTGCTCGACCTCAAGGATGTCGTGACCTTCCAGGGCACGTCCGTTGAGGATCTACAGCGCGCCTTCCGCGAATCGATCGACGACTACCTGGCGTATTGCTCGGAACGAGGGGAAGAGCCTGACAGACCGTTTTCAGGGCGATTGATGGTGCGGCTGTCGCCCGAACTCCATCGCGACGTTTATGTGCAAGCACAGCGGGAAGGGAAGAGCCTGAATCAGTGGATCGCTGAAAAACTGGCGACGGCCAGCTGACGCCCCTCAAATCCCCATATCAAACCCCGACTTCCGCTCCTTCCCCTCGGCCTCGTCGATCAACGCCTGCGCGGTTTCCCTGCCGAGGTAAAGGTCCATCACCCAGTGAATCGCGTAGATGACCGGCGTGATCAGGATGGCGATGATGAACTTGTAGCTGTAGTTAAACAGCGTGATCGCCAGGATTTCCTGAAACGACAGCAGGCCGGCGAAGGCCACGGTCAGGACGATAAACGTATCGAGGAACTGTGAGCCGAACGTGGACCCCGTGGCGCGGAGCCAGAGGTGCCGGCCTTCGGTGGCCCGCCGCAGATAGTGAAAGATGGTGATATCAGCCAGCTGCCCGATGAAATACGCGATCAGGCTGCCGAAGATGATGCGGCCCGTGGCGCCGAAGACCATGTCAAACGCTTCGGCGGTGACAGGCGAATTCGGCGCCGTAGGGACCCCCATGGCGATCTGAAGCAGCACAAACTCAAACCCGATCATCACCATCCCGAGGAGCGACACGAACGCGATGCCGCGCCGGCCGAAGTACTCGTTCATCAGGTCCGTCACGATAAACGTGATCGGAAACGCGATGACGCCGGCCGTCATCACCACCGTCGTGAACTGCTGGCCAAGGATGCGTATGGTGAAAGGCAGGTCGAACGCCGTAAAGAACTTGCTGGCCGTGGCTTCCGCCACCACCAGCGCGGTGATAAACACCGCCGCGCAGACCACATAGAGTTTCTGCGCACGGCTCAAGACGTAAGCTTCCTGCATCATACCACGGAGGAGATTGAAATAACCGGCTTAATCTGCAACCGGGAGGCGCGAATAGCAAGCCCTGACGGGAAATTGGCGACCGATCACGCCTGCTGAGCCGGGGAAGCGCTTTTGAGCATGAAGCCAAAGGTCGAACCCCTGTCCGGTTTGCTTTCGACCATCATCTGGGTGTCGTGGGCGACGAGGATATGCTTGACGATCGCGAGGCCCAGGCCGGTGCCGCCCTGGAGGCGCGACCGGCTTTTGTCGACCCGGTAAAACCGTTCGGTCAGCCGCGGCAGATGATGCGGCGCGATGCCGATGCCGTTGTCGACGATGGAGATCTTGACGAACCCGGAAGGCAGCGGCCGGCAGACCAGCTCCACCAGCCCATTTGGATTGCTGTATTTGATCGCATTGTCCACCAGGTTGATCAGCACCTGCCGGATGCGCTCGCGGTCTCCGCGCACCCGCGGAAGCGCATCGGAGATCCGCGTATGGAGCGACACCGATTTCGCCTTCGCGATGTCCTCCAGGCCCTCGACCACCTCGCTCACGACGTCCGACAGCGAAAAGTCGCTCATCACCATCTGTAACTCGCCAGTTTCGATCCGCGAGATTTCGGACAGGTCGTTCGTGAGATTACGCAGCCGCAGGGCATTGTTCAAGATCTTCTTGACGAAGGCGGCATTCACGCGGGGGTCTTCCAGCGCTCCGGCGATCAACGTTTCCGCGAAGCCCTGGATGGCGAAGATGGGCGTTTTTAATTCGTGGGACACATCCCCCAGAAACTCGCGACGGTAGTTCTCGACCTGCTTCATCCCCTGGATTTCTTTCTCGAGCACCCGACCGGCCCGATAGACCTGCCAGATCAGCCCATTGAGTTCATCCCCCCGCGGCAGGTGGGCGGCTTCGAGATTCTCGAAACGGTGGTTACGGACCTGTTTCAGGGTGGTCCGTGCCAGCTGGATGCGATGCGCGAGCAGGCGATAGGAGGCACCGTAGGCCGCCGCGAGCATGAAGAGCGGCAGGCCGGCCAGCAGCCAGAAGGGAAACGGGGCCAGGAGGAAGTGGATACCCAACAACGCGGCAAGCAACGCGGTGGCAACAAGAAGTGCGATTTTCAGGGATAACCGACTGAACTGGAGCGGCGCCCGCGGCACTTCGCTTCCAGCAACATCCACCTCAGGCTTTGAATTTGTAACCAATCCCCTTTACCGTTTCGATCGTGTCGTTGCCCAGTTTTTCGCGGATTTTACGAATGTGTACATCAACGGTTCGGTCGACCACGAATACATCGTGGCCCCACACCTTGTCGAGCACGTCCTGGCGCGAGAACACCTTGCCCGGATGCGAGGCCAGGAAATAGAGCAACTCGAACTCCTTACGCGGCAGCCGGTGCTCGATGGGCTCTTTCCCCGTTTTCTGGACCACGAGGTAGCGGTCCCGGTCGATCTCGATGTCCTGAAGCACCAGGATCGCCGGCAGGGTCTCTCCCCGATTCGCCGTGCGCATCAGCGCCTTGATCTGGCTGATGAGCACCGGGATGGAAACAGGCTTGGGCAGATAGATGTCCGCCCCGATTTCGAGGCTCTGGACTTGCGCCGACTCCTCTGTTCGAGCCGTGAGCATGAGAATGGGCGTGTCGCGGAGGACCGCGTCGCTCCGAAGGCGCCGGCAGACCTCGATGCCATCCAGCCCGGGCATCATGATGTCCAGAACGATCAGATCCGGCTCCTCCTTCCTGGCCACTTCGATGCCATCTACCCCGTTGTTGGCGAGCAGTACTTCAAACCCCTCCTTTTCGAGGTTGTACTGCAGGAGATCGAGCAAGTCCTCTTCGTCGTCCACGACAAGTACGCGGCGACGGGCGGCTTCAGATGGTGTCCGCGGTGGCATAAGTAATAGAGATTGGCTTCGGCGAACGCAGCGCCGGGAATACGAACCAGAGCGTTTTTTCGCCTGCATAATAAGGCCGCGGCGATGAAGCTTCCGGTAAGGCCATGTTATCCAATCATTAAAAAACGGCCTTTCAGCTAAAGAATCCACCCCAAAATCCGATCCCTTCAAGAGAGCAATGTGCTCTCGAAGCCCCCGCCTAACCAGAAACGACACTCGCGATGAAGAATTACGAGCGCTGGTTCAAGCGCAACGCGATCGCGGAGCAGAAAGAGAACGAAGGCAAGTTCGACGATGCGATTCGCATCTACGAAAACAATGTAGAGGAAGACGCGGACTCGCTTTTTCCGTACGAACGGCTGGCCATTCTGTACAAGCGTAAAAGCGATCGTACCAACGAGAAACGTATCCTGCAGAAAGGGTTGCAGCTGATGCGCGAGCGGGCGGCGCAAGGAAGAATCGATACGAATCAGGAGGTGATGATGCGCGAATTCAATGCGCGCCTCGAGAAGATCACCGGTCAGAAGCTGAAGAGAAACCGAGTCTGAAACCCCGCCCGGGCAAGCCCCGCCGGCCGGCGCATACAGTATGCGCCAAAAGCCCATATCCAAGAAGCACATATCGGTATGCCGTTTGCCGGCGGCATCGATATACTCTGTGTACAAAGAGACACACAAAGCGTGAGATCCAGACGTCGACCCACGACGGCCTGTACACGTCCCTGCACTCGCTCAAGGGATCTGTCGTCACCTCGCACATCGCGCTTTCTGCACCGTATTTCTCTACACAGTATTTCTCAGCCTACGCCCCCCACGCTGCGAGACGATGGCGATCGCCTCGAGCCAGGGGATTCGTATGAGTCTGCATTCCGGACTGGATAACGGCCACATCATCGACGGTCATCGCATCGAATCCGTGCTGGAACAGGATGTGCTCGGCACCCTGTATCTGGCCACGGATCTGGGTGTTCAACGACCGGTTGCACTGCGCGTCGTCAATCCGATGCTCACGCAGGATCCCATTTTCGTGCAGCAGTTTCAGCTCGAGACGAGCCGACTCGCGCAGCTCAGCCACCCGAACATCGTCACCATCTACGATATCCGGGACACCAACCAGGCCACCTACATCTCCATGGAATACGTGGAGAGTGTACCGATGTCGGCCTATCTGGATCAGGTTCAGGGGCCGCGTTGGCGCCTCGGCGTGCCGCTCCTACAACAGGCCATGGAGGCCCTCGACTACGCGCACGGCCTGGGTATCTTCCACGAGTCCCTCAAACCCGAGCGGATCCGCGTGACGGCCGAGGGGCGCGTCAAGATCATGGACTTCGGCGTAGCCCGGATGCTGAAGAAGGTGAGCCTGTTGCCGCTCTCTTACAACGACTCGGACATCCGCGGCTACCCGGCGCCCGAACACCTCGGCTCACCTGGACAGGTGGATGAGCGCTCCGATGTATACAGCCTGGGCCTCATTCTCTACGAAATGCTGACCGGCTCGCTGCCGTTCGACAAGACGGCGCCGGATTTCGTGGTGCGCAACACGCTGAACGACGCACTCATCCAGAACCCGGCGCGCCTGAACCCGAATGTGCCCCGCCGGCTCGCCCAGATCACGATGAAGGCGCTGCGCAAACATCCAAACGACCGGTATCAATCGGTGCGTGCGATGTTGCAGGACATTCAGCTAGCGGAGCCGAGCAACCGCCAGCCTGTCCGCGCCCCGCGGCGCAGCCGGTGGCGCGGCGAGTTCCGTCGCATGCTCAACCCGGTGACCGCGGCGTACGCGCTAGCAGCGGTGTTATTCGCCTCCGGCAGTCTCTACGCGTTTAAGCCCCAGAGCGACGACCCGTTTCAAGTGCTGAGCCTCGAAGGGCCCAAGGTTGCGCGGGCGGAGACGCCTCGTGTGTTGCCGCCGGCGGCGCCAGCGGCCGATTCGCCGCCATCGACCCCGCCACCCGCGAGCGCCTCGGCAACGACGCCTGATTTCGTGGCGCCCAACCCAAACCCGCCGGCCACGGTCGCCTTCAATCCTTCGACCGTCGTCAGCACCCCGACGCCGCCCGTTATCCAGCCGCCCAACACTACGACGCCTACGTTGCCGGCCCCCGGCCAGCCGGCCCCCGGGGAAACAGCCGTCGATCATCCGCCCCCGCCAGCACCAGCGGCCGAGCGGCCCGCATCCCAACCTACACCTCCGGCTGCTACGCCGGCGCCGGCAAAACCCGCGGCCCCACGGCCGCGGATGGGGTGGCTGGCGATCACCTCGTCGCCGTCCGGCGCGGTGGTCGTGATCAATGGGAAGTTATCCGGGAAGACGCCGACGAACGGAGCGGCTCTGCCCCCCGGCACGGCCAGCGTCGCCATAACCCTGGCGGGCTATGACGCCATCACGACCGAGGTGGATGTGACCGCCGGCCGAACGGTCGCGATGACCCACACCCTGAAACCCCGCGATGGCACCATCAAGCTGCATATCGTGCCGCGGGGCGACATCTTCCTGGACGACTCGCTAGTGGTGAGCCGCGCGGAAGGGCTGCACACCCTGATGGCCTCGCCTGAAACGCACCAGTTGTCCATTCGACATCCCGCGTTTGGCGTCTGGGAGCGCGCCGTCGTCCCCCGGTATGACCACGTCCAGTTTTTTGTCGTGGATTTCACGCAGGCGGCGGCGGTAGACGTAACCTCGTTCGATGAAAACAGTGTCTTTGTGCCGGCAGAGATCTGGGTGGATGGTCGGCCGACGGGGCAATTCACGCCGATGACCGTGCAGGCGCCGATCGGTGTGCGCTCCCTCGAAGTGCGCGCCGAGGGGTACCAGACGTCCGAGCCGGTGCGAGTGAACATCGAGGCCGGCAGCCAGCAACTCATCGAGTTCCGCGTGCAGCGGGCCGACACGGTGACAGTTCGTTAGCGTGGATCGTCAGGCCAGGATGTCCTGCACGATATGGCCGTGTACATCCGTAAGCCGGATGTCGCGGCCGCCGAAACGGTAGGTGAGCCGTTCGTGGTCAAGGCCGAGAAGGTGGAGCATCGTGGCGTGCAAGTCGTGGATGGTTGTCGGCTTGTCTACCACCCGATAGCCGTACTCGTCCGTTTCCCCGTAGATCGTGCCGCCCCGGATGCCGGCGCCGGCGAGCCAGATGCTGAAGGCCGACGGGTTGTGATCGCGCCCATCCGAGCCCTGTGCGAAGGGCGTGCGGCCAAACTCGCCGGCCCACACCACGAGCGTCTGATCGAGTAGTCCGCGCGCCTTGAGGTCGTTGAGCAGGCCGGCAATGGGTTGGTCGACGGCATGGGCGTTCCTTTCGTGGCCGTCAATCAGGCCGGCGTGCTGGTCCCACCGGTCGGCCGCGACGCGCGGGCACGTGAGTTCGATGAAGCGCACGCCGCGTTCGACCAGCCGGCGCGCGAGGAGGCACTGCATCCCGTAGCTGCGTGTGTGGGGGTCGTCCGAGTAGAGCCCGTACAGCCGGCGCGTGGCGGCCGACTCCGCCGAGAGGTCGGTCAACTCTGGCACCGACGCCTGCATCCGGAACGCGAGTTCGTAGTTGGCGATGGACGATTCGATCTGATCCGCCGGCCCGATCTTCCCCAGCAGCCCCTCGTCCATTTGCTCCATTAGCGCCCGTTTGTTGGATTGGAGCCGGGGGTCTCCTTCCAGGGGGAGTACATTGGCGAGGGGGGTATCGCCGGCGCGAAACACCGAGCCCTGGTAGGCGGCCGGCAGGAACCCACTATTGAAGTTGTCGAGCCCGCCAGGCGGCACCAACCCGCCATCGATCACCACATACCCCGGCAGGTCCTGATTTTCGCTTCCCAGCCCATACGTGACCCAGGCGCCCATGCTGGGCCGGCCCTGGATACCGATGCCGGTGTGCAAGAAATAGTTCGCGTTGGTGTGCTCGGGAAATTGCGACACCATCGACCGGACGAGCGCGAGGTCGTCCGCGCAAGTGGCCATGTAGGGAAAGAGGTCACTGACCGGCATCCCACACTCCCCGTAATTCCGAAAAGCCCAGGGGCTTTTCAGGATCGTACCGATATCGTCAAACTGGGTATTATCCACCTTGAACTTCGCGTACGGGTTCTGGCCGTGCTCGCGATCGAGGCGGGGCTTCGGGTCGAACGAATCGACCTGCGAGACCCCGCCGTCCATGTACAGGAAGATGACGCTCCGGGCGCGGGGGATGAAGTTGGCGCGGCGTGGGGCCATCGGCATGCCGGCGAGGGCCGTGGCTTCCCCGCTGACGACGCGGCACCCGAAGGCGGCGCTGCCCAGGAGGCTCATGAGGGCGACCGAACCGAATCCGTTGCGGCACATCGCGAGCATCTCGCGGCGGGACATGGCGTGGCAGGGGCGATGAGGATTCATAGCGGTTCGAGGCCTCAGACGAGGTGGATAAATTCCTTCAGGTTAAACAGCGTATGGGCGAAATCACGCCAGACACGCGTGTCGTTCGCGGCAGACGCCGGCTCCAAGCCGTACAGCGTCGCCTGCTCGTCCAGGAAAGCGAGGGCCGCGTCTACCTCGCCGGCCGTCGCTTCGCGAGACAGCGCACTGGTGTACATCAGGCGGATGCGGCTCGGGGCATCGAGTTCCTTGAGGGCGACGATGCGGCGGCCCCAGACTTCCGCCTGCTGCGCCACGAATGGGTCGTTGAGCAGCGCCAGGGACTGAGCCGGCACGTTCGAGGTGTTGCGGCTCCCAAACGTTGAAAACGGGATCGGCATGTCGAACACCAGCATAAAAGGCGACAGGAAGTTGCGGCGTAAGGAGAGGTAGATGCTACGCCGGCCGTCCCCGTCGAGCGGCCCCGAATCGCCGGGCCGGCCCCGGCCGGTCATGAAGTCGGAGAGATAGACGGGGACCGGCTCGCCGTACATCGTTGGGTCGAGCCGACCGGAAACGGACAGCATGGCATCTCGGATGGCCTCGGCCTCGAGCCGGCGGACGGGGTAGCTGTGCCACAGCCGGTTCTGGGGATCCTGTTCTATGGCCTCATCCACGGGGGCTGTCGACCGCTGGAACGCCTCGGAGTTCACCAGGAGGCGAACCATCGCCTTGACCGACCACCCCTCTTCGACGAAACGAACGGCCAGATAATCCAGCAGCTCACGGTGCTCTGGACGCGCGCCCTGGAGCCCGAAGTTATCCACGGTTTCAACGAGCCCTTTCCCGAACACGTGGTGCCAGATCCGGTTCACCATCACCCGGGCGGTGAGCGGGTTGGCAGGGTCGATGACGGCGCTGGCGAACGAGCGCCGGCCGCTGCCGGCTTCCTCGAAGGGCGCGTCGCCCCGTTGCAGCGCGTGCATGAACCGCCGCGGGACGGTTTCCTCCGAGGGCGTAACCACATTGCCGCGCACAAAGACCGGCTGGTCGACGCCGATATCGTCCAGCATGGTCATGGCCAGGACCGGCGCCGGCAGCTTTGCCTCCCGCTCAGCGCGGAGCGCGCGGTCCGCAGCGACCGCGGCGACGTCGGCGGAGATGAGGCCGGCGTCCAGAGCATCGTTGAGCAGCGAAACGGCTTCATACGATGCCTCACCGGCCATCCAGCCCCGCACCGCGCCGGCCAGGGCCCCGGTCAGTTCTTTCCCGGAAAGGGACGCAGCTGGCTCGGTTCGCCTCGGGAGGTCGCCGGAATACATCCAGGCATACTCGACTTCTACGTAGGCGCTATCCTTCAGCACCGGCTTTTGTGATGAGAAATACCCTGGAAAGAGTTCGAGGTAGGCCGGCCGGCCTTTCCAGCGTCCGATGTCGAACGTGTACTCTTGCATCGTCGAGTCGTCCAATGCCTGCTCCAGGCCGCCGTAGATGGGGTACTGGATAAGCTGGAAGTTGTCGATGATGAGCCGTACGCGGGCGTGGCGGCCGGCGGCCTGGACGGTGATGTGGTCCGCGTCGATGGTGAACGTTGGCGACCGGAGCGTCCCAAAAAGGCGGTGGGATCGGGCAGCGCTGGAGACGCGGGGGAGTTGGAGCGCCGTCAGCCTGTCTCCATCGAAGACAGGTACGCCCGAAACGGTTGAGGGACGGAACGCGAGGCCGTCGGCCCTCCAGCCATCGAGGTCGGTCCCGGTCCGAAAGTCGGCCAGGACCGTCACACCCGTGTCGGCCGGCGCGAGGGGGCGTTCGGGGCGCAGGGTGGCGGGCGGTTCGTCGAGCGCTTCCAGTTCCGCCAGCCACTGCCGGCCGAGCGCCGCGCGGAGGTCCTGGTCAGATTGGTCGAGCGCCTCGGCCTGGCGGACGAGGTTCGGCGTGACGCGCACATCTCGAAGCGCCCACCGGGTACTTTTGACGATCCCGTACAGGCTGTAGTAGTCCGTGGTGGGGATCGGGTCGAACTTATGGTCGTGGCACCGGGCACAGGCTACTGTCAGACCCATAAAAGCCTTGCCCGTGACATCGATGACGTTGTCGATGCGGCCGGCCTCGTCGATCTGGAGATCTACCGGGCTGTGGGTCCCTTCGCCGAGGGCATAAAACAGTGTGCCGATGACCGACTCGTCATACCCTTCTTCCACATTCTGGCGGGGTTCCTCGAGCAGGTCGCCGGCGAGGTGTTCCATCACGAAGCGGTCGTAGGGCAGATCCTGGTTGAAGGCGCGGATCAGGTAATCGCGGTACGTCCAGGCGCCGACGACCGGATAGTCGAACTCATGGCCTTTGGTGTCGGCGTAGCGGACGACATCCATCCAGTGCCTGGCCCAGCGTTCGCCGAAATGCGGTGAGGCGAGGAGGCGGTCGACGAGGTGTTCGTAGGCATCGGGCGAGGAATCGGCCAGAAACGCCTCCAGGCCTTCGGGTGAAGGAGGGAGACCCGTGAGGACAAACGAAAGGCGGCGGAGGAGGCTGGTTTTAGAGGCGTTAGGAGCGGGCGGGATGCCGGCGTCGATGAGGCGCGCCTCGATGAAGCGATCGACCGGGTTCTCCGGCGTCACGAGCCGGCGCACGCGGGGCGGCTCGGGTTTCTCGGGCGGCACGAGGGCCCAGTGGGGGCGGTACTCGGCCCCCTGCTCGATCCACCGCTCGAGGAGAGCAATGTCCTGCGGGTCCAGGACTTTCTTCACCTCGGGCGGCGGCATGCGCTCCTCGGGATCGTCCGACCTGAGTCGCCGAAGGAGCTCACTCGCCTCGGGGTCGCCCGGGACGACGGCCGCGGCTCCGCTTTCGAGGGCCACGAGGGCCGAGTCGCGGAGGTCGAGCCGGAGGCCTGCTTCGCGGGTGCTGACATCCGGCCCATGGCAAACGTAGCAGTTATCGGACAGGATGGGCTGGATGTGCGCGTCGAAATCCACCACATCGGGAAGCGCGTCCCGGCCGGACGGTGAGCAGGCCGCCAGGCCAAACAGGGCGAGCAGGCCGGCGGCGGACAGGGGTGAAAAACGAGGACTACGCATGCCGTTCGAGCTTGGAGTGCATCGGTGTACGGGCAGTGTAGCAAAACGAAGGCTCAAAAAAAAGCGTAATCGAGGCCACCGATCGGCCGGCGTCGTTACGGCGACGCCGGCCGGCCGCGCAGGCGCGTTACAGCGCGCTCATTGCCTTGAGCTGATCCCGCGATTGCTCCACCTGGATCAGGAAGACATCCTCTCCGGCCTGGACGCCCTCGATACCCACGGACGAGAGCCCTCCTTTTTTGCCGGTACATGCTTCACAGTAATACCGTTTCGCCAGATACGCATCCACCCCTTCCACACCGCGCGCCGCCGCGGCGGCTACTTTCTCGGGGGCCCAGGTCGCCGAGAGCGTCTTCAGTGCGTGGATCAGCAGTCCCCCTTCCGGCGTGCGGTGCTCTACCAGAAACTCGGTGTAATACGCGATCGCCTCCAGCGCCTCCGGACTCCGATCCTCCGTGGCGAACAACGTCTCGAGCATCCGGACACTGGCCATCTGCTCGCGCAGGTACGGCGGGGCCTCCATATCTGAATCGATGTAGGCCTTCATGGCGACATGTGCGGCCTGCCAATCGCTTGCGTCGCCGATGATCTGATAAATCGCCACCGTGGCTTTTAATCCCGATTCAGCCAGAGCCTGGCGCTCCTCGTCCGGCATCTGGTCCTCGCCAAAAACCCATGGGGTGCTGTAATGCCCGGTGCGTCCCAGGATTTCCATATCCACCGCCTGGGCAGGCGCATCAACCGGGACCGTCGCGTGCTCACAGGCAGCGGCCACCAGGCACAACGCGACCAGCGGCATGTTGAATAGTTTTTTCATAGAGATGTCGTTCGTATTGGGTTAACCAAGCCAGTTAGAAAACGAGTGCAACCTGTCACTTAAGCGCCGCAAATGCCCGGTATGGAATTCCCTCCCATGGCACCATTACCGACAAATTGGTCGTCACAAGCGGCTGTCCAATAGGTCTTGTTGTCGGCGACGGAATACGTGGCGACAATCCTACAGTCGCCGTCGTCGTTAGAGCAGTAATTCGGCGCGAGGGATGCAACAACGAACCATCCGGTTACAAAGCTCAACCAGTTCATAGCGGTACAGGGTCTAGAGTGAAAGAGAGACCCGCAACGCTGCCCGGACCGGGAGGGTAATGGCCGGCATGAGAGGCGGAAACCGCCGGCCATCGTCCGCATAACCTGTACAAGGTTACGCTAACGATACAAAACCAGACCCGGGTAGGGCAAGTGGGCGTCGCGTGATCTTGGCCTTTTCCCTTCTAGACAGTTTTTGGGAGGCCGGCATACCCTCGACGCCGGAGAATCTTGAGATAAAGTCGTAACGAACACGTAACGAAGGAATAGACCTCCCGCCACTCCGGTCTAAACGCTGCCTTTCGACGCTGCCTTATGCGGCGCACTCATCGGACTAAACCTCATCCCCATGCGACGCTTCTTAACCCTCTCGTTACTCCTCCTGTCGCTCGTTGCGCGAGAGGACGCTCATGCGCAATCGTCCTCCCCCCCTATCGATCCCTCGCCCCCCGCGAGCGCCCTCCATGCGCTGCGGATGATCCGCGCCGAGCTCTCCGCGATGCCGGGAGCCACCGAAGCCGGCACGCCGGGTAGCGGCGCCGTCGACGGAAGTGATGCCTCCGGCGCCGGCTCGGGTGTCATCGCGGGCTTCGTGCATGGCGCCACTGCCCCGGATTCCGCATGGGTGTTGGTGGTGGCCGCGCGGCTACTCGAAAACCCGACGGCCTGGCAGATCGCCACGGTCCAGGCGGATGGCGCTTACCGTGCCACCAACCTGGAGGAAGGTACCTACTACGTCATGGCCGGCAGCGCCGGCCATCAGCCGCAATTCTACCGCGAGGCCTACGACCTCGCCAGCGCGGCCCCCCTCTTTATCTCCCCCGACCTGGTGATGGAAGGCATCGACTTCTTTCTTCAGCCCCTCGAAATCGGCTCGGGCGTCCTGTCCGGCGTCGTATTCGCCGGCGACGGCGCCGCCCGGCTGGCGCAAGCGCAGGTGGTGGCCTACCCGATCGACCAGCCCTATCGCCAGGAAATGACCGCGACCGATGCCGACGGCAACTACCGATTTGAGCAGCTTTTTGCCGGCCGCTACGTCGTCGAGGCCTGGGCCGATGGGTATTTCCGCCAGTATTACGATGGCGTAGAATCGTTCGAGCAGGCCACACCCGTCGTGGTGGCGGATGGCGCGGCGGCTACGAGCATTGACTTCACGCTCCAGCGCAGCGGTTCGATCTCCGGACGGGTGGTCACCCCCGCCGGCGAGCCCATCGCCGGCGCCTCGATCTTCGTCCAGCGCGCCTTTACGCCCAACCCGGACTCGGCCTATGTGGACCCCATCGTGTCCGCCGAAACCAATGAATCGGGCGAATACACGGTTTCGAGCCTCAGCCCGGGCTCGTATTACGTGCTCGCCCAGGCCTATGGCCAGTGGTTCGCCGTGTTTGCGTGGTACGACGGAGCGACACGCTTTGAAGACGCCACGCCCGTCGCGGTCGACTACGGCGCGGATACGCCGGGCATCGACTTCGTGCTGGACCCCGTGGGCCAGACGGGCCGCATCGCAGGCCGTGTGACCACCGCCGACGGCGAGCCGGCCACCCAGGCCTATCTGCGTCTCGAACCCTACGACGACATCCCGATCTACCTCTCCGCCTATGCCCGCGTCGACACCGACGGGTCCTATGTGTTCGAGAATGTGCCCGTGGGCCGGTATCGGGTGGCGCTGGACTTCTGGAACGATGTGTTCTACACCTCGATCTGGTACGATGGCGTCTACCTGCGTGAAGAGGCCACCCCGGTCGAGGTGATCGAGGACGAGACGACGGCGGGGATTGACTTCACCCTGCCCCGCGCGGACGGCGTCATCTCCGGCCGTATCCTCGATACGGACGGCAATCCGATCGCCGGCGCCTCCGTCTTTGCCTCGCCGGGCTCCTACATCTACCCGATGGACATCGGCTTCGGGGTCGGCTACGGGATGACGGATGCCGACGGCGCGTACACCATCACGGGCTTGATCGATGGCGAGTACTTTGTCTGGACCTCCACCTGTTTCTTCTGGCAGTGCGTGGAGCGGTGGTGGCCCGACGCGGCATCGCCGGCCGAGGCCGATCCGGTCGTCCTCCAGGACGGCGTATCGAATCCGCTCGCGGTCGATCTCACCCTCCCCCTCACGCAGGGCACGGCTTCGCTGGGCGGAACAGTCCAGGACAGCAACGGCCAGCCGCTGGCCGGCGCTATGGTGACAATCGCCTGGAACAGCGCATGGACCGACCCTGCAGAACCCGGCGGCTCCAACCCGGGCCCAGACGGCACCACCCGTCCGGGCGACCCCGGCATTCCGGACTCGACGATCTGGTACGCCGAACACGTTGCATATACAGATTCTCTGGGCGCCTACCTCTTCCCGCATCTCCCCACCGGCACCTTCACCCTCAGCGCGAGCTACTGGGAGGATGGCGGGTATGGCATCCAGTGGTACGACGGTGTGGACACGCCACAGGAGGCGACCCCCATCGAACTCAACGACGGCGACGCGCTGACGGGGATCGACTTCACGTTGGAAATCCTCCCGACAAGCGGGACACTGGCCGGCACCGTCGTCTTTAATGACGGCACGGCCGCGGGCGGGGCCTATATCGAAGCCTCTCCGTATTACTGGGACTATGCGGCATGGGCGATCAACCCGGTTTCGTATTACACCCTCGCGAGCGACAACGGCGCGTTCGAACTGACCGGCCTGCCCAACGGCACCTACTTTATCAACGTCTTTGCGCAGGGCGGTCGCCTACTGGAAAGCGTCATCCCCGGCGAACTGAGCCGATTGGTCGTGGAGATCAAGGGTGGGGCGACAGCCGTCATCGAGGTCGAGCTGCTGCGTGTGGACGAAGGGGATGGCAGGATAACCGGACGCGTCGCCAGTGAGGACAGCGTCGGGCTCAGCTTCGCGATTGTGCAGGCCATGGTGGATGACGATCCGAAGCGCGTCTACACCGCGCTCGCCGGCGCCGACGGACGCTACGAACTGACCGGGCTACCGGATGGCGACTTCATCGTCTGGAGCTTCGCGCCCTACCATGCGCTGGAGTACTACGACGACACGTACGAGCCCTCCGACGCCACGCGGCTGGACATCCGGAACGGCGCGGCGATTTCCGGGATCGACTTCGACCTTTCCCCGATCTACTACCGCGGGGTCCAGGAGGACGGGGCGCCGGTCGCCGGCACCGCCAGCTATCTGTTCGGGCGCGTGTCCGACATGGACGGCGGCGCCATCTCCGGAGCAACGGTGTATGCGATGAACGAGGCCGGCGAGGTCCTGAGCTCGGTGCGGACCCATCCAGACGGGATGTATGAGATCGCCGGCATCGCCCCCGGCGTCGGCGTCCGCCTCATGGCGACCTATCCCGGCTACGTCAGCCGCTTCCATGACGGCGCGACGTCCCTCGACGCCGCGGCCGACCTGAGCCTGGCCGCCGGTCGCTACGAGATCAACTTCGCGCTCATCGCCGGCACCAGCGTAGGTACGGAGCCGGACCCCGAGCTCCCGTCCGGCGTCGCCCTGCGCGGCAACTACCCGAACCCGTTTAACCCCGAAACACAGATCGCCTTCACGCTGGCCGAACCGATGGCGGTCTCGGTGACGATCTTCGACGCGCTGGGGCGCCGCGTCACCGAGCTCTATAGCGGCGCGCTGCCCGCCGGCGAGCAACAGCTCCGCTGGGATGCTACCGGCGCCGCCGGCGAGTCCATGCCCAGCGGCCTGTACTTCTACCGCGTCTCCGCCGAAGGCGTATCGAAGACCGGGAAGATGACGCTGCTGCGGTAACCGACCTCCTGCAAGCAGGGTAAGCAGGCCGGGTGATGTGTTCATGCACGTCGCCCGGCTCGCTTTTTTTGGCACCATCGGCCGGAATTGGCAGGGACCACGGCAGGACCCGGGGAACACGGGTGGACTCGATACATCCTGTCTCCATGCATTTCATCAACCATCAAACCGATCTTTTGGCGTTGATGGCGGGAGGATAGACTTCCTGCCTAATTATCTGTAAGATACGGGCTCATTCCACCTCCCTTCTGGACCCCAACCGCGTTTCCCTTCCACCCGGAGCGCCACCGAGACCTGTATGGACGTTTTAAGCACCGTGGACTGGGTGATCATTGCCGTGTACTTCGTCGCGGTGTTTGCGGTAGCTTTTGGCGTGGGCCGGCGCGAGAAAACCAGTGAGCAGACTTCTGCGGGCTATTTCCTCGCCGGACGAAACGCCGGCTGGTTCGTCATCGGCGCCTCGCTCTTCGCGTCCAACATCGGCGCCGAGCACATCATCGGGCTGGCGGGCACGGGCGCGGCGAGCGGGGTGGCGGTCGGCCAGTTCGAGATCCTCGCCTCGCTCATCCTACTGTTGCTGGGCTGGGTGTTTGTCCCCTTCTACCTCAAGAGCGGCGTCTTCACGATGCCCGAGTTTCTGGAGCGCCGGTACGACAAGTGGTCGCGCGGGTATCTCGCCGGCATCTCCATCGTGGGGTACATCCTGACCAAAATCTCCATCACCATCGCCGCCGGCGGCATCGTGTTCGAGGCGTTGATGGGGATCGACATGTGGACGGGCGCGCTATTCATCACCCTCGCCACCGGCATTTACACCGTCTTCGGCGGCTTGCGGGCCGTGTTGTATACGGACATGCTGCAGATGTTCGTCCTGATCGGGGGAGCGCTCGCCGTGACATTTATCGGGCTTAATGAAATAGGGGGATGGGATAACATGTACGCCGCGGCCGGCACCGGCTTTTTCAGCGTCTGGAAGCCGATGTCCGACCCCGAGTTTCCGTGGACAGGCATCGTCTTCGGCGCCCCGATCCTCGGCGTCTGGTACTGGTGTACGGACCAGTTCATCGTGCAGCGCGTCCTCTCGGCGAAGAACATCGACCACGCCCGGCGCGGCACCATCTTCGCGGGCATGCTCAAGCAGTTGCCGCTATTTATCTTCGTCGTGCCCGGCATCATCGCCTACGTGCTGGCGCAGTCCGGCCAGATCACCCTCGAACGCCCGGACGCCGCCCTGCCGACCCTGATCGGCGCGCTGTTGCCGGCCGGCCTGCGGGGGCTGGTCATCGCCGGCCTCCTCGCCGCCCTGATGAGTTCCCTTTCGTCGGTCTTTAACTCGTGCTCGACGCTCATCGCGTGGGACATCTATAAAAAATGGAAGCCCGACACCTCGGACCGCACGCTTGTGCGCGTCGGTCAGCTGGCTACGGTGCTCATGGTGATCCTGGGCATGGCCTGGATCCCCTTCATGGGGAAGATTTCGGGGCAGATCTTCGTCTACCTCCAGAGCGTGCAGGGCTACATCGCGCCCCCGATCGCCGCCGTGTTCCTCGTGGGCATCGCCTGGAAGCGGGTGAACGCGCGCGGTGCACTGGCCTCACTGCTAACGGGTTTCGTGCTCGGCATGGGCCGGCTCGTGGCCGAGTTATCGAAAGACCGGCTAGACGGCTTCCTGTTCACCTTTGCCGACATCAACTTCCTCCACTTCGCCGCCTATCTGTTTGTGGTGTGCGTCGCGGTGCTGGTCATCGTCAGCCTGCTGACCGACCCGCCCCCGGCCGCGAATGTGCACGACCTTACCTTCGCCACCATCGACCACGCCACGCGGCTGCCTTCTAACGATGGCTGGCGGCGACGCGACCTCGGCCTCACCCTGGTGCTCGCCGTGATCGTTATCGGGGTGTGGACCTATTTCACCGGCTAACCCCCCGCGTTATGCTCCTGCGTCCCCTCCTCGCATCGTGCCTCCTGCTGATGCTGGTTGTGTACACCCCCGCCGGCGCCCAAAAAGCCAACTACCTCCGCTACATCGAAGAAGCCGCCGAACAGGGCTGGCGGGACTATCCGGAGGGCGTGGAACGCTGGCGGGCCAATGTGGACCCCAGCGTCCTCTGGGGCTACAACTCCACCGCCCAGCCCATCTACCTCGCCGACATCCTCGGCTTTTTGTACCAACAGACCGGCGACGAAACCTACGCCACCCGCGCGGCGCAGCTGCTCGCCGAATACGGCGACCTCCGGAGCGCGTATCCGGACGACTACTACCGCACCCGCATCGAATACGAAAACGGGGTCCCGTCCCTCGCCAACTTCTTCTTCCTCCCGCCCTACAGCCGCTCCTACCTCCGCATCCGCGATAGCCAGGCGCTCGACGCCGGCATGCGGGCTAAAATCGAGGAAGACCTGGCCTTCAGCCTGGACTTCCAGTTCTCCTTCCCCGAGTGGGGCGCCCACAACCGGGCCATGCTCCGCGCCGAAGGCTGGTACTACGGCTACCTCGCCATGCCAGACCACCCGAACGCCCTCCGCTGGAAGCAGATGGCCGAGAATATCGCCCGCGACAACCTCGCGCAATGGGAAGTCGAAGATGCCTCCTCCTACCACCCCATCTGGCTCGTGTCGATCTTCTCCTACGCCGAGATCAGCGGCAACGAACACCTGTTAAGCGGGCCGATCCTGCATTACTACGCCGAGTACTTCAAGCGCCTCATCACGCCGGCCGGCACCATGCCCGACTTCGGCGACGCCACCTGGGATCCCTCCTGGGATCGCTTCGCGGCCGCCTTCGAATGGCTCGCCGCCCGCTTCGACGACCCCGAACTCAAATGGGCCGCCCGCCAGATCGCCGAACGCGGCATGCGCCACCCCGGCCGCGGCACCAGCGCCGCGTCCCACCTCGCCCTCGCCTACGAGTGGGCCGATGAATCCCTCCCCCTCCAGACGCCTACCTCCGGCAGCCAGGAAGTGCTGGAAGATGTGGTCGGCAAAAAGATCGTCTTCCGCGGCGGGTGGGAGCCTTCCAGTTCCTACCTCCTCCTCAACTACCGCGACGAGGGCGACGGTGGGTTCAACAGCCGGCAATACCTCCGCCAGACGCTGACCGTCGAGGAAGAAAAGATGCACCACGGCCACGCCGACGAAAACGACATCAGCCTGCTGATGGACGGCGGATCGGTCCTCCTCCACGACGGCGGCTACCGCAACGGCCTCCCGAGCGGACCGTATGGCAGCTACCGGTCGGACTACTTCCACAACCGCCTCGTCGTCCGCAAAAACAAACGCGACACCCTCCAGGCCGTGCGCGACTTCATCCGCAACTCCGGCGCCTACCGGCCGGTGCGCACGATGAAGATCGACTTCATCGCCGGCGCCGAAGCCGACATGAGCCGCACCCGCGTCCTCGACGCGACGATGGGGTACGTCTGGGACCGCAGCATCACCTATCTGAAGGAGGATGGCATCTATCTGGTAGTAGACGCGGTAAAAAGTACGGTGGAGGATTACCTGACTCACACGCTCCTCTGGCATACCCGTCAGATCCACGACCGCGGCCCCGGCTGGTACGACACGTCGATCGACTCCATCCAGTCCATCGCGCTCCCGGCCGATCGCCGGCTCCTCATCCAGATGTTGACCCGAAATGCCAAAACGGACGGCTACTACGACGAGGAGCGCCACGGCCAGTGGGAAAAAGCCATCTACCAGAGCCAGTCCAGCCATTACCGCCCTGGCGATGTCGAGGTCTTCGTCACTGCCCTCATCCCGCACGACGCCGGCGCCGACCTCGCGCCCCTGCTCGGCCGCATCTCGCTCCTCCCGCCCGACCCCCGCGGTCAGGGCGTCGGGATCCGGATCGAGCGCGCCGACGGCAGCGTGTCGACGCTCGGGATCAAAGTCGACCTGGACGCCGAGGTAGCCACGCCGAATATCCGGCCCCGGTACACCTGGGAGGCCGGCCGGACGCGCTACGGCGCCTTCGAAACCGACGCCCACTTCTTCCTCGCCACAGAGCGCGCCGGCAGGGTCGATTATGCGGCGTCCGAGTTTTTGAATATCTTCTACAACAACCAACCGGTCCGGGAAGCGCTCCCCAATACCCATGGCCTCCAGCCGGACGGCAGTGAGCCTCGTGTCGGCTATACGAAGTGGCGGTACTGGGAAGACCGGTTCATGCCTCGCCCCTGACCTTTTTCCGCACCCCAATCCCATCGGCCACATGCACTACGCTGGTCTCGTTCTCGTCCTGATGCTCGCCGGCTGCGCGACCGCCGCGCCGCCCCTACCGGAGGAAATGGCCGCCGCCATTCCAGAGGGCGCCAACGCCGTCGAACTCCGCACAGCCCTTTCGGTAGACGACCTCTACGAACAAACCCGGACGATGCTGATAAACAAAGGCTTCACGATGATGAGTGAAGACGATGCGAGCTGGCGGCTCGACACCAATCCGCAAGAAGTGGGGGGTCGGACGGCGCTTCGGCTAACCCTTCGCGCGAGCCCGGTCGGTAACGGCTCGCGGCTGGAAGCCATCGGCTACTGGTCGTCGGACACCCCGGATAGCGGGCTTGACGGGGCGGGTGCCGGCGTGAGTGGCGTCCTCGAAAACTGGAATCGGGCGGAATGGGGCAGCTCCACGAATGGCACGAATGCCTTCGGCCAGATGGCGCTGATACTCGATACCCTGCCGCACGTCGAGACGGTTTACGCGAAACGGTAACCCACTTTCAAAAGGGGTCATGGCAACATCGCCGGCGCTCCGACGTGGGGCCGGTAGGGCCCGCCGTATTCATCGCGCAGTACATCCGTGCGGATGCGGAGGGTTTCGAGCGCCTCGCGATAGGCGGGGTCGAGCGCCAGGTTGCGGGCCTCCAGCGAGTCCGCCGCAAGGTCGTACAGCTCTTCGTACACCGGGTGCTGCTCGAAGTACCGGGCGTATTTGAACCGTTCGGTGCGGACTCCCTCGTGTTTGACGATCTGGGGGTGCTCCATGAGATGCTCCAGGAAGAAATCGGTCCGCCACGCTGGCCGTTCGGCGCGGAGGAAGGGCGCCAGACTTCGGCCCTGCATCGAGGCGGGAGGAGGCACGCCGGCGAGGTCGAGCAATGTGGGGGCGATATCGATGTTCAGCGCCATCGCCGTGGGCCGGCGGCCGGCGGCATCCGGCTGGCGCGGGTCGTAAACGAGGAGGGGGACGCGTAGCGAGAGGTCGTGCGGCAGCCATTTGCCGGCGTAGCCGCGCTCGCCGATGTAGTAGCCGTTGTCGCCCATCAGGATCACCACGGTATCATCCGCCATTTCCAGACGATCGAGCGCCTCCATCACCCGGGCCAGGGCGGCGTCGACGCCGCTGATCATCCGAAAATAGCCCCGCGTCATCTCACGGGCTTTGTCTGGATTATTGAACCGCCAGCGCCAGCGGAACCGGTTCATGAGCGTATCGGCCCGCAGGAATTCCGGCTGGGAGGCGAGAAAGGCAGGGTCGGATAACGCCGGTGGGGGGATCGGCAGGTTCTGGTAGAAGGAGTCCTGTGCGGCCGGCCAGATGTACTGGCGTGGATCGCTGTCTTCCGCGTGTGGCGCATTGAAGCTGAGCGTGAGGGCGAAGGGCGTGCCGGCGGGGTTGGATTCCAGGAACGCGATCGCGCGATCGGCCTCGATATCGGTGAGATGGCGCACCGAGCCGTCCGGCTGCTCCTTGAAATAGGGATTTCGGTCGAGCGGCTCGAAGACCGAGTACATCCGATCGGTGGCGCCGGCGTGGGTAACGACGCCGAATTTGCCGACGTGGCCCGTCCGATAGCCGGCCTCGCGAAGGAGCGCCGGGTAGCTGGCGTCCGTGAAGGAGGAGTCGAGTGGCGGGGTGATAAAGGTAAAGCGATGCGTGCGTTCGACGACGCCGGCCAGCAATGACGCCCGGCTCGCGGCGCAGATGGGCGTGGTCACGAACGCCCGCTCGAAGCGGACGCCCTCCCGCGCAAGCCGGTCCATGGTAGGGGTGTGGAGCTCCGGGTTGACGCTTCCCAGGAAGTCGAATCGATGGTCGTCGGTGATGACGAACAGCAGATTCGGCGGCGGCGGAGCGGCGCAGCGGATCGGGAGGAGGCAGCAGAGGACCAGGAGGAGGCGGGCGGAGGGCATGGGGCGAAACACAGTTAGCGTTCCACGGGATCGAGTCCCCGAATCATCCGATCGAACGTCACCGGGAAGAATCGTTTAAAATAGACATAGAAGCGTTCGAAGCCGCCGAGGTACACCTCGGTTTTGTTGCGCTCGGCGGCCCAGAGGATGAGGTCGGCGCATTTCTCGGGTGACATCCCGGTTTCCTGCCCCTTGTCCATGGTGCCCTGGGGCGAGCCGTCTCCGGTGAGGGCGTTGACCGACACCTGCGTGCGTACATACCCCGGGCAGACGATCGTGACGCGGAGACCGTGGCGCCAGTTCTCGGCGCGCAAGGCGTCGAAAAAGCCGTGGAGGGCGTGTTTGGAGGCCGCGTATCCGGAGCGGAGGGGCGTGGAGAACTTGCCCGTCAGGCTACTGACGACGATGATCTGCCCCCATTGGCGTTCCCGCATGGAGGGCAGAACCGCCTTTGTCAAGGCGATGGGCCCGAGGAAGTTGGTATCCATTAGCCGGCGATAGACCTCCATCCCGGTCTCCTCGACGAGCGAGCGCTGGCTTACCCCCCCGTTGTTGATGAGAAAATCGACTTTCCCGTAGAACGCGAGTCCTTCGCGGGCTATCTCATCGATGGCGTCCAGATCCGCGAGGTCCATCGGGAGCACCTCAACCCGTTCCGGATGCGCGCACCGGCTGCGAACGGCCTCCAGTTTCTCCCGATTTCGGGCCGAGAGGATGAGGATCGCATCCCGTTGGCTGAGGTCGAGCGCCAGCGCCTCCCCGATCCCCGAGGATGCGCCGGTGATCCAGACGACTCTATCTTTGAAATACACGCGGTGTGTGGGCTGGTTGGAGACATCGTTCGGCGTTCGCAGCCCAATGTACTCCACCGCTCGGGGCGATGCTAGCCGGCGCATCGAGGGGCCACCTGACATGACAGGCCGGCGTGTGGGCCACCCACCCGGCACGGTTTAAAAAGGCGATTTTTCAGCCCGTTCTGATTTAGCTACCGGGCGTGTCAGTCGATACACCTACAAACGGGAATGCCGTTACCAGTCGGTCACCCGTCCGCTCGCAGGAAGAAATCAGTGCTTCTGGCAAAGACCCGAATTTATGGACACGAATCAATCCACGGCGACACCGCCTGCCGACCCGGCTTCAGAGGAACAGGGATTGCGGATGTTGCTCGTTGAAGACAATCCGATCAACCAGAAAGTCGCGGTGCGCTTTCTAGCTAAAGAAGGATTAAAGACCGACGTAGCCAATAACGGCCAGGAGGCTCTTGATCTCTTTGCGAAGCAAACCTACGATATCGTTCTGATGGATATCCAGATGCCCGTGATGGATGGCATCACCGCCACGGAGAATATTCGCCGTATCTACGGGAAAGAGCGCCCCTACATCATCGCCGTGACGGCAAACGCCACGCCGTCCGATCGTCAGCGGTGCATGGACGCCGGCATGAACGACTTCGTCACCAAGCCGATCGACGCCGTCAAGCTCATCGGCGCCATCACCAAGTCGGGCATCTTCCAGCGTCACTGAGGCGTGCCCCTTCGTTCGTCGCAAAAAGGCTGCAGCGTATTCCGGAAGTTCCAGTATCTTCCGGCACCCATGCACCCAACGTATACCGACGAACCATGTCCCGTTCCTCCTCCCTCGGCTGGGGCCTCATCGGCGCCAGCACCATCGCGCGTGAGTGGATGATCCCGGCGATCATCGCCCAGCCGGATAGCCACATCGCTGCCGTCATGAGCACCAGCGCCGAACGCGGCGCCGCCTTCGCCCGCGATAACGGCATCCCCCGCAGCTACACCTCGATCGACGCCCTGCTGGCCGACCCGGAAGTCGACGTCGTCTACATCAGCACGACGAACGAGAAGCACCGGGACGAAACCCTCCTCGCCGCCCGCGCCGGCAAACATGTGATGTGCGAGAAACCGCTCGCCCTCAACCTGGCCGATGCAAAAACAATGGTGGCGGCCTGCGCCGAGGCCGGTGTGGTCATGGGCACCAACCACCACCTCCGCAACGCCGTCACCCACCGCGCCATCCGCCGGCTGGTGCTGGATGGGGCCGTCGGAAAACCCCTCGCTGCGCGTGTCTTCCACGCCGTCTTCCTCCCCGAACACCTCCAGGGCTGGCGGATCCTCCAACCGGAAACAGGCGCCGGCGCCATCATGGACATCACCGTCCACGACGCCGACACCCTCCGCTTCGTCCTCAACGACGAGGCCGTCGAGGTCACCGCGCTCTCCGCCCAGCAGGGCATGGGGCGGGGCGACATCGAAGACGGCGTCATGGGCGTCATGCGCTTCGAAAGCGGACTCCTCGCCCAGTTCCACGACGCCTACACCATCAAACACGCCATCACCGGCCTCCAGGTTCACGGCACAGAAGGCTCCATCTACGCCAAAAACGTGATGACCCAGCAGCCCATCGGCAACCTGTACCTGCTCCGTAACGGCGTCCGCGAGCCCATCGACCCCGGGCCGGCAGAGGACCTCTATGCCCACGCCGTCCGCCGCTTCAACGACGCGATCCTCCATAACGGCTCCCCCTGGGCCACCGGCGAAGACGGCGTCCGCTCCCTCGCCATCGCCCTCGCCGTGCTGGAGTCGACGAAGACGGGGCGGAAAGTCGCGGTTGAGCGTTGATGTAACCCCTGTTTTTGTCGTCCCCGCGAAAGCGGGGATCCATGCAAGGCTTGTTGGTTGTATGGTTCCCGGATCAAGTCCGGGATGACGAGTCGCTTTTAAGAACCACCATGCCATCCTCCAAACTCATCCCCCTCGAACAGGCCGCCGCCCTCATCCCGGACGGCGCCGTCGTCTCCACCAGCTCCTCCAGCGGCCTCGGCTGCCCGGATGCCCTCCTGCGCGCCATCGGGAAACGCTTCGAGGCGGAGGGATCCCCCAAAAACATCACCTCGATCCACCCCATCGCCGCCGGCGACATGTACGGGATCGACGGGATTGACCACCTCGCGCGGCCGGGACTGTTGAAGCGCGTGATCGCCGGCTCGCTGCCGAGCGGGCCGTCTAACATGCCGTCGCCAAGGATCTGGCGGATGATCTATGCTAACGAGGTCGAGGCCTATAACATCCCGAGCGGCCTCCTTTTCCATATGCACCGCGAGGCGGCGGCCAAACGACCGGGCATACTCACAAAAGTGGGGATGGAAACCTACCTGGACCCCCGGCAGACGGGCGGCAAGATGAACGCCGCGACCACCGAGGACCTCGTCCGCCGCGTCGAGTTCGACGGCGACGACTGGCTCTACCTCCGCTCGATCCCCATCGACGTGGCCCTGATCCGCGCCACCACGGCCGACGAGCTGGGTAACCTCTCGATGGAGCATGAAGGGGGATATCTCGGGGGGATGGACCAGGCACTCGCGGCCCACAATAACGGGGGGATCGTCATCGCCCAGGTCAAACAGATCGCGGCCGCCGGCACCCTGCCGCCGCAATCCGTCCGCATCCCCGGCATCCTGGTGGACTACCTCGTGCTGGACCCCGACCAGATGCAGACCACCCAGACGCCGTTCGACCCCGCCATCAGCGGCCTCATCCGCCGGCCGGTGGACGCGTTCGACCCGGTCCCGTGGGGCACCGACAAGATCATCGGCCGCCGCGCGGCCATGGAGCTGCGCGCCGGCGAGGCCGTCAACCTCGGCTTCGGGATCTCGGCGCTGGTGCCCCGCATCCTCCTCGAAGAGGGGCTCGGAGATGCTGTCACCTGGGCTATCGAGCAGGGCGCCGTCGGCGGCATCCCGCTGTTGGGCTTCCAGTTCGGCTGCGCGGCGAACCTGCAAACGATCGTGCCGTCGCCCGACCAGTTCACGTATTTCCAGGGCGGCGGGTTCGACCGGACGTTCCTCTCGTTCATGCAGATCGACGCCGACGGCAGCGTCAACGTCTCCAAACTCGCCGCCAAGCCCCACGTCACCGCCGGCGTGGGTGGGTTTGTGGATATCACCTCGAACGCCCGCCGGATCGTGTTCGGCGGGTATTTTACGGCCGGCGGGCTGGACCTTGCTGTGGAGGGCGGGAAACTCGTCATTAAGAAAGAAGGCAAAGCCCGGAAGCTGGTGCCGGCCGTCGAGCAGGTCTCGTTCAGCGGCGCCCGCGCCCGCCGCACCGGGCAGGACGTCACCTACGTCACCGAACGCTGCGTCCTCCGCCTCGAACCGGATGGGCTCACGGTCACCGAAATTGCCCCCGGCATCGACCTCCAGACGCAGGTGCTCCAGCAAGCCGACATCCCGCTGCGGGTGAGTGATGACCTGAAGTTGATGGATGGGAGGCTGTTTTTGGAAGAGAAGATGGGGCTGGAGTTAGTGCAAAGTGAAAAGTGAAAAATGCCCCATCGCTAATCGTTTAATCGCTACTCGCTAATCGCTAATCCAATGGTCGCGCTCTCCCTCACCGCCCCCATCGCCACCCTCACCCTCAACCGGCCCGAGAAGCTCAATGCGCTCACGATGGAGATGCTGCACGAGCTGGAGGCGCATGTCGCGGCGCTGGAGGAGGCGAAGGACGTGCGGGTAGTGCTGCTGACGGCCGCCGGCGACCGGGCGTTCTGCGTCGGGGCCGATATTCACGCGTGGGCGGCGCTGGGGCCGCAGGATATGTGGCGGACGTGGATCCGTGTCGGCCACCGAATCTTCGACCGGCTGGCGGCGCTCCGGATGCCGGTTATCGCCGTGATCAACGGCTACACGTTTGGAGGCGGATTGGAGCTTGCGCTGGCGGCGGACATCCGGCTCGCGGCCGAGGAAGCGGCGTTTGCGCTCCCGGAAGTGGGCCTGGGGACGGTCCCCGGCTGGGCCGGCACGCAGCGGCTGCCGGCGGTGGTGGGCGCGGGGCGGGCCAAGCAGATGATTTTTGCCGGCGAACGCATCTCCGCCGCAAAGGCCGAGGCGTGGGGGCTGGTGAATGAGGTGCACCCCCGTGAAAAGCTGCCGGCCCGGGCACAGGAGCTGGCAGAGGCTATCGCGAAGAAGGCCCCGCTGGCGGTGCAGATGACCAAGCAGTTGGTGGATGGAGGGTTGGGGAAAGGAGCCGGTGTGGTGCTGGAGTCCCTCGCCAGCGGCCTCGCCGCCTCGTCGGAGGATGCGGCGGAGGGCCTGGCGGCGTTCCGAGAAAAACGGGAGCCACGGTTTAGGGGGGTGTGACCCCGTATAGACGCCCCGGTGGGGCGTCTCCTGAACGCATCACATATCCGGAATTCTTTACGTTATACGGAAACGTCGTTGAGACGCCCCACCGGGGCGTCTCTACATAAAAGACTCCGATCACTCCTTTTGAATGGAGGTCCAGCGTAATGGCAAAGCCGCATATCGCGCGTTTTCAGACATGGGTAGCCGGATTCCACTAAAGCGAATGCGCAACCCTTCCTTGCGATAAATGAATGGCAACTCACCATGGACTTGATATCGCGTGTGGCCCCACCCATAATCGCGTTCGGCGATAAACAACACCACGCCATCCTGCACCAGCGATACTCGCCCGACCTCGTTGAGCACCATCGCAGTTCCATCCTCGCCTATTGGTCTTTGATGTTCACAATCCACCAGAGGATTATTGCCACAACCGTCCCCGGTCGATGAACTGCAGCCAATTCCACACACCAACAAGACGCTGCAAACAAACTTATAGAATAGGGGGCGCATGGTGTCGACTCGGATTGATGTCATGCACAACCTAAACGGTTAGGATGCAGATGCTTCGGGCACATTAGCTGGTCTCAAATTACGCTCTACCGAGCCGGTCGCACAGCCAGGGCACCTCTTTTCACCCCGCGATCATGTTCGGGTCACCTCTCTTCGATACAATGCCCCCCCAACGCATCTATTTCGCGTCGTAGAGCACCAAGCAGATTTTTTTGTCGCCGAAGTGCTCGACAGAACCCCCTATCATCCGTAGCGTACATGCTACAAACTTAAGTGACGCGACTGGCCGGACCCCGCGCGTTAACCGAATATGTGACCGATGAATCCATCCAAACCCTACCACGCCACCCTGATCGAGGCCCTCAAAGATCCGGAGGAAGCGCGGGCATACCTGGAGGTCGCCATCGAAGAATTCGAGGGAGATGGGGACAAGGAGCATTTCCTGGTGGCTTTGCGCAACGTAACCGAGGCACAAGGCGGCATAGGCGCGCTGGCACTCCGCACCCACCTGAACCGGGAGCATCTGTATCGGGTGCTTTCAAAAAATGGCAACCCGCGCCTGGACAAGATCGCGGCCATTTTACAGGGGCTTGGGTTCAGGTTGTCGGTTGAGTTGATTGCGCCGGCGGGAGGATAAGAATCTGAATACACATCGCAAAACGCTACTCATGCTAATCAGGAGTTGAAATACGATGCAATCCGGCTTCCGCTACACTCTCCATGGTCGTCATCCCCAACTTGATTGGGGATCCATGGAAGCGTGCAAATGCAGCATATACATCATCAAGGGCGATAGCAGCGCGCCCTGTGTACCCGAAACGCAGCTTGAATAGGCTGGTGCTCCTTTTTTCCTTCAGTCCCACATCAGGCCCGGCTGCATCCGATCAGCTGCCTATGGATCCCCGATCGGGGTCGGGGATGACGATCCGAGTGAGAGGACCGTAGATAAACCCACTTTCAACTCCTGATTCGCATTACTCGCTAATCATGCGAATCAGGAGTTGAAATGCTCGTTTTGCGCGCTTTAAGTGCACAAATCTTCTTAAATACATCAAAAAGCCCGTCATCCTGGACTTGATCCAGGACCCAGTGAGGTTAGCAACCCTGTTCTGGGTCCTGGGTCGGGGCCCAGGATGACGTTTTGCATTA
>JAWXAX010000107.1 GCA_034439735.1 Rhodothermales bacterium
ATCCTCATCCCACCCGCCCCGCACCCCGTTACGGCAGCGCCCTCGAACACGGCGAAGCCCACACCCGCGACCATGCCGCCTGGTCGCGGCGCGACTTCCTCACGGGCCTCGGCGCGGCTATCGGCGGCGCCTTCGTGCTTGGAGGCGCCCCGATCCGCGCCTACGGGGCCTCGCCGCTGCTGGCGCAGCTGGCCGCCGCCGAGACCGACCGTGTGCTCGTCCTCATCCAGCTCTCCGGCGGCAACGACGGCCTGAACACCATCATCCCCTACGAAAACGACGTCTATTACCGCGAGCGGCCGTCCATCGCCATCGCCAAAAACACGGCCCAGGCGTTGGCGGTAGGGCTCGATCAGGGGCTGCACCCGTCCCTTGCGCCGTTCGGGCCGTACTTCAACGATGGGCGGTTCGCCATCGTCCAGAACGTCGGCTACCCGTCGCCGAACCTCTCCCACTTCCGGTCCACGGATATCTGGATGTCCGGCACCTCATCGGACACCATTTCCCCCACCGGCTGGGTGGGGCGGTACCTGAATCGGGAGTTTCCGAATTTCGACGAGACCCCGACCGACTTCCCGCTGGCCGTCCAGATCGGCGGCCTGTCGTCCCTGATGTTCCAGGGGCCGGCCGGCAACATGGGGATGTCGCTGGTGAGTCCGGAATTCTTCGAGCGCCTCGCCGAGGATGGCAAGCTCTACGAAACCGCCGGCCTGCCCTCGACCCGCTACGGCGCCGAGATGGGTTACGTCCGCTCCGTCGCCAACGACTCCTTCGTCTACGCCGGCGCCGTTCAGGCCGCCTCGGCCGTTGGCGCGAATGAGGTCGACTATCCCCAGAACACGCTCGCCAATAACCTGTCCATTGTCGCCCGCCTGATCAAGGGCAACCTCGGCTCGCGGATCTACCACGTCTCCATCGGCGGATTCGACACCCACGCCAACCAGCTGGGCGACCACGGCCAACTCCTGAACGCCCTGGCATCCAGTGTCGACGCCTTTCTACAGGACGTGGCGGCGGCCGGCATGGGCGACCGCGTGCTGACGATGACGTTCTCCGAATTCGGCCGGCGCGTGGGGCAGAACGGCTCCTTCGGGACCGACCACGGCACCGCCGCGCCCCTGTTTGTCGCCGGCGACGGCGTGAACGGCGGCCTGTACGGCAACGCGCCCGACCTCGTGAACCTGGACCTCGCCGGCAACATCCTGCACGAACACGATTTCCGCACGATCTACGCCACCATGCTGCAGGACTGGTTCGGGCTCGACCCCGCGGTCGTCGGAGAAGTGTTGTTCGGTCATCCGTATGAGGCGCTCCCGCTCATCGCCAACCCCGCGAGCCCCGTGGCCGTGGAGCGGGGCGCGCTGCCGTCGTCGTTCACGCTCAACCAGAACTACCCGAACCCGTTTAATCCGCAGACCACCATCACCTTCACCCTTACACGCCCCGAAGCCGTCCGCCTGGTCGTATTCGATATCCAGGGACGCCGGCTTGAAACGCTGGTGGACGGGACGCTGCCCGCCGGCCCGCACCGTGTGGCCTTCGACGCCGGAAGGCTGCCGAGCGGGACGTATCTGTACCGGCTGGAAACCGCCGGCGGCGCCCAGAGCCGGCGGATGACGCTGGTTCGATGAGGCGCGTACACTTGTACTGAAACGGCGAGCCCTTATGGTGAGATGCCAGGCCGGAGCATTTTATCTGGTTATTCAGGTGTTGTCCGCTTGCGAATTCCTCTTGGAGCATGGCAAAACCAGCGCAGGCAGGAAAATCTAGCATAAAAGACCTCGAATGCGCCAAAACCACTTGTTTTTTCGTTATGCGCTGCATTACGTTCAGATGCGGTACGTGTAGCCCACTTGGAAAAAACCGCGTGCCATAACGAAGACCGATGCCGCCCACTCATCACGGCTCGCTTCGCGCAGATCCCCCCCGGAATTGCTGACCACTAACTCTTGTTATCGCCATGGGGAAGGGATTGCTTATTGTACTAGCGGGGTTTATCGCCTCGGCGCTCATCGTTAACCAGTCCTCGCAGCAGTCTACTCACACGACAAGCTCCGTAGTCTCGGCATACGAAAACGAGCTTCTTGCCCGGCAAATAGCCACATCGGCGATCAATCTGGGAGTAGCCGAGGCGAAGCGTGATTTTTCGAATGCCGAGATGATTTCGTATGTAGATCACGCGTTTCTAGGCGGCCATTTCGATTTAACCGCGACACCATTGGCTGGAGGCGAGATCCTGCTTCGAGCGACCGGTATCAGTGGCGATAAAGGGTATGAGATCACGGCCACGCTCCGCAGCATTGTTGCACCGGGGACGGTAGAAGCGGCGATTCTAATCGATGCCCCATACGCCGAGATATCATTCAACGGCGATTCATTTGTAGACAGCGGGATCGATACCACGCCGCCGTCGATGGGCGGGCCCTATGCGGGAAGTTCGGTAGCCGTTCATGGCGTCCGGACAACGCTCAGCAGCGTGAAGGATCTTGTTGAGGGTGCGATTTCCCACAAGCAAGAAGATCAGATTGTCGGTATCGGTGGAGAACTCGATGTAACGTATGGACCTTTTGCGCTCAACCTCGATTCGCTTCGAACAGAGGTGTTGAGTCGTGCGGATGCCGTATTCCCAGGTGGTATATTTAACGGCAATCGAACCTACGGTTCACCCACGGAGCCGCAATACATCGTGGTATCCGGAGATGCGACCTTTAATGGCACAGTGGCAGGTTATGGCGTCCTGCTCATCGAGGGCGATATGCAAGTGCTTTCCGGCACATTCGGATGGGAAGGCATCGTTATGGCCAGAGCGGGCGATTCGGCAGACCTGCATATCACGTATAAAGGTACCGCGACAATTTATGGGGCTCTGATTCTTCAGGTCCCCTCGTTTGCCGGCGACAATGAAGCCGATCAGGACACAGGCGAGGGCGGCGACCCACTTGAAGGAGACCCCTCTCCACCCAGGCTCCACTTTGTGCAGGATGGAAGATCGGGCGTCTATTACAGCTACGCGGCACTGGATCGTCTTAGCGTTCAACTGTCGAGTATCGGGGCTGCCGCTGCACCGCGGATCGTGATGAGCGGGCGGTATGAATCGCGCACGGGGTATTAGAGGTCCATCGGAGCCCGGGTACAGAACCGGTACCAGACTGTAGAGTGCACCGGACGCTGCGGTTGTGGTGGCGCGATGCGGGCCTGGCGCGTGGTGATCGTTGCCCCGGTCACGGAGCCCAGGGTGTCATTACCGTCCCCCTGCACACATCGCTGAGGCATTCACAATCGGCGCCACGATAAATGCGGACTACTCCTGTGTAATCGTCTCGCGTTTCCCCCCAGTTATGGGAGCCTGGTCGATCTATTCGCAGTGGGTGAACAAGCCATGTCGCTCGTTTCAGACACCCCGACGATTGCAGTAGAAGTGAACGGAACTTCGACTCGTCTCTAGCGCCGCCTGCGGTTTGGACCCAATGTAAAACGGCGGATGGGGTTTGTGCCCCATCCGCCGTTGGTTTTATATTGACCGGTCCGAGAACAGCCGAGGACCTGCCGTGGTAACGCGATGACACGGACGGAATCTCCGCGGAGAGTTACTTCGACAGCACCATCGTCTGCGTAAACGTCCCGGCCGGCGTGCTCAGCCGGTAGAGGTAGGTTCCGCTCGGCAGGTTGCCGGCGTCGAAGCTGGCGTCGTATTGTCCGGCCTCGAGGGCGCGGTCCACGAGGAGTTCGACTTCACGGCCCAGCAGGTCGTACACCGAAAGCCGGATGTGCGTCGCTTCCTGGACGGAGAAGCTGATCGTGGTCGTCGGGTTAAACGGGTTCGGGTAGTTGCCATTCAGGCCGAAGCTGACCGGGGTGTCCACGGCGAGGCGGTCGATCCGGGAGCCGGCATTCATCGCGCTGCTGACATCGTCGCAATGGCCCGGGCCGATCTCACCGTTGTTATAGGCGTCGAGGGTATTGCTCAGCGTTTCGCCCCCATTCCAGTCCTTATTGCCATTGCCCACGGGGCCGTTGGCAATCAGCCAGGCATCGGCCGCCGAGATCGTCGAGGCGATGTCCGTGTCGTCCGCGCCATTCGCGACGTTCAGCTTCGCGGCGATGAGTTGATGCGCCAGAATGAGCGTCTTATCTCCCTTGGGCGAGGCATTAAAGATATCGAGCAACTGGGCCTTGGTGTAGACCACATTGCCCAGCGTGAGCTGGTCGACAGGCCACGCCTCCGGATGCGTTTTCCAGAAGCCCTGGGTGTACGAGCAGCCGCCCGGTGGGGGCGGTGGCGGCAGGAAGACGATGTTGTCCAGCCCGCCCGAACCCTTGTGGGTCATTACGAGCTGCACGACGCCAGCCGTGCCCGCGCCGGCCAGCCCGGCGTCGGTAACCACGGTGGCGACGCCATTGTCGCCAGTAGCCGGCGAGCTGAACATGCCGAGCATGACGCCGCCTTCACCGATGAGTTCGATGTTCTGGGACTCATTGCTCTCCCGGTCGATGATTGTGAACTGGTAGATGGTCACCGGCTCTGGAAAATCGAGCACGATCGTCGTTGCGCCGTTTTCGTCGTCCGGATTGATCACGCCGGGCAGGCCCGGCTGGATGTCGACGATTTCCGTCGGCCGCTCGTGCACGATCAGGATGTTACCCAGCGCCGAATCGTTCTGGAATGCGCCCGGGCCGCCGCCCAGGCCGAGGCCGGGACCCCCGAAGGCCACGTTCGGCGAACCGAGGTCGCGATCGTTGCCGGTGCATCCGCCGATGCAGTACGAGTCGAAGATCACGGCCGCGTTGACGCCGGGGCTGTTTTGAAGATTAGAGCCGGTCACCGTGACGGGGCCGAAGCCACCGTCGCCGAAGACACTGCTTACGACCTGGCCTTCGACGAGGCCTTCGAAGTCGATCGTTTCTTGCGCCGATGCCTTGTTCAGTCCGAATAAGGCGATCATTAGCATAGTGAGGATACAGGCCCGAAGCCTGTGCATAGTACGGTTATCCATGGTGGATCACCCTTGATTGGTTGTGAGATGGAATTTCCTGGGGCTTGCAGGAACACCAATAAAGGGTATTATTGGAAGAGTAGCTACATGTTATGCATGATCGCTACGTCGCTTCTGGCGCATCCGACGTGCGCCGGCATCTACATCCTGGCAGCGATTCGAAACCCTCGATGTAGGAAAATTAAGCACGGGGTTTAGTACCCTTTTCACGATTCCAACCGGATCCCCCGGAACGTGCAGACGGTGGCGCCGGCGTAGTCGCATCGGCCGCTCATGGCGCCATCTTCGATCGTGCCCGAGTAGGTGATCGTCTGGCCACCGCTGGTCACCGTGAAGGCGATCTCGTTGACACGCAGCGTGCCCGTGACGTCCGAGCGGCCGAGGAGGCCCTGGTAGCCGCCTCGGAGCGTCTCGCCGTCCTGTTCGAGCTGCAGATAGGCCGAACCGCTGCTCGCGTCGAGTACGATTTGCATGTGCCAGCTGCCAGAGACGCGTTCGGCGAAGAGCGTAGGCGAGAGGGCGGTCAGCGCGAGTGCGCCGACCAGCAAGAGGGAACGAAGGACCGAGGTGATCATGGCCGCGGGGTATGAGAAACAGGCGTGTGCTGCCACGCCTTGCGGCGATAGTATGAAAACACGGGGAAAGATCAAAAAAAGCATGATTTTTTCTCGATTGTCCTTCGTTTATCAGGGATCCTCAGCCGATACGATACGTCCTACAGCCTCTTGAATACCTGACGTTTTCGATCTCGCACGGCACGGTACCATGGAAGGAAAGATCAAATTCGGTGACCGCGTTCGCGTCCATCTCTACAATAAGCAGGGCCAGTTGCTGGGCGCTATCGAAGGCGTGGCGAGCGACTTCGCGCCCAATACGGAGGTGGCGCCTGGCATCAAGAAGAACCTCATCTGGGTCACGCAAATCAAGGACTACCAGCGCCCGGACGACACCGGTGAGCCCCAACCGGCCGACGAAGGCTGGTTCGCCGACACCGATGTCGAGCGCCTCGAGGACGCCGGCGGCCAGGTGGCCGTTCGCATCTTCTCCAACTGAGTTCTCCTTCATCTCTCAGCGCCCACAGCGGCCACAAATCCTGTGTCAGTAGTTCCCACGTCACCCTCTGGCGACGATCGCGCGCCATCGACCAACTTCATCCGCGGCATCATCAACGAGGACCTGCGTTCAGGCCTCAACGGGGATCGCGTCGCCACGCGGTTTCCGCCGGAGCCCAACGGCTACCTCCACATCGGTCACGCCAGCTCGATCTGCCTCAACTTCGGCATCGCGCGGGACTTCCCCGGCGCCGTCTGTCACATGCGGTTCGACGACACAAACCCGGAGACGGAGGAGATTGAATACGTCGAGTCCATCATGAACGACGTCCGCTGGCTGGGCTTCGACTGGAAGGACAAGCTGTTTTTTGCTTCGGGCTACTTCGAGCAGCTCTACGGCTTCGCCGTGATGCTCATCAAATCCGGCAAGGCGTACGTCGACAGTCTGAACGAGGAGGAGATCCGCACGCTGCGCGGGACGGTGAACGAGGCCGGCAAAAACAGCCCGCACCGCGATCGCTCCGTGGCCGAAAGCCTGGACCTCTTCTCGCGCATGCGGGCCGGCGAATTTCCGGACGGCGCGCACGTCCTCCGGGCGAAGATCGACATGGCGTCCCCGAACATGCTCTTGCGGGACCCCGTGTTCTACCGCATCAAACACGCTCACCACTACCGCACCGGCGACGCGTGGTGCATCTACCCGCTGTACGACTTTGCGCACCCGCTCTCCGACGCCATCGAGGGCATCACACACTCGATCTGTACGCTGGAGTTCGAGGTGCACCGGCCGCTGTACGACTGGCTGGTCGAAAACGTCCCCGTCGCCTGGAATCCGCGCCCGCGGCAGCACGAGTTCGCGCGCCGCAACCTGAACTACACGGTCACCAGCAAACGGAAGCTGCTGCGGCTGGTGAACGAGGGGTATGTGGATGGATGGGACGATCCCCGGATGCCCACCATCGCCGGGCTCCGTCGGCGCGGGTACACGCCGGAGTCCATCCAGGCGTTCTGCGACCGGATTGGCATCACCCGCTCCACCGGCGAAGATGACATCGCCCTGCTCGAATATAGCATCCGGGACGACCTCAATCACAAGGCGCCCCGCGTGATGGCCGTGCTGGACCCCCTCAAGGTCATCATCACCAATTTTCCAGAGGGCAAGGTAGAGCACCACGACGCCTCCTACTGGCCGCACGATGTCCCGAATGAAGGCTCCCGTCCGGTGCCGTTCACGCGTGAACTGTACATCGAGCGGGAGGATTTCATGGAGAACCCGCCGAAAAAATTCCACCGCCTCTCCCCCGGCGCGGAGGTGCGGCTGCGGTACGCGTACCTCATCCGGTGCACGGGCGTCGTGAAGGACGCTTCCGGCCAGGTCGTCGAAGTGCACTGCACGTACGACCCGGAGACACTCAGCGGCGGGGAGACCCGGAAGGCGAAGGGCACCCTGCACTGGGTGTCCGCCGCGCACGCCGTGCCGGCTGAAGTGCGCCTCTACGACCGCCTCTTTTCGCGCCCCGATCCGGAAGGGGAGGAGGGGAAGACGTTCCTGGATACCCTCAACGCGGATTCCCGCATCGTGTTGTCGCGTTCGGTCGTCGAGCCGAGTCTTGCCGGCGCGACGCTAGGCGAACGCTTTCAGTTCGAGCGGCAGGGGTATTTTGTAGTCGACCAGGACACAGCCCCCGGCAAGCTGGTGTTTAACAGGATCGTGACGCTGCGGGATACATGGGCGAAAGAAGTGGAGAAGACCACGACGCCAGCCACGACGCCGGCCACGACGCCGGCCACGAAGTCGGCCGCGCCTGTCGGTGTCGGCGAACGCGGCACGACCTCCAAACCCCGAACTACTTCCGATAGCGTCCAGAATTTGTCTCCCAGCCAGGCGGCGTCGCTACAGCGGTATGTGGACGAACTCGGCCTCGACCTCTCCGAGGCCGAGGCGCTTGTCGCCGATGGCGCCCTGGCGTCGCTGTTTGATGCGACCCAGGTCCTCGGATATGCCCCCAAGGCCGTCGCTGCCTGGGTGGTGCACGCGCTTCCGGGCGAACTCGCCGGCCGGCCCCTCGCCGACACCACGCTCCAAGCGGATACCGTGGGTGAGTTGATCGACCTCATCGAGGACGGCACACTTTCCACACGGATCGCAAAAGACGTGTTCGCCGCCATGGTTACCACGGGCAAACGGCCCGCGGCGATTGTTGAAGAACGCGGCTATCGCCAGGTGAGCGACGCCGGCGCGCTCGAGCCCATCGTGACGTCGCTCGTCACCCGTTTTCCGGATAAGGTGGCGCAGTATCGAGACGGGAAGACGGGTCTGATGGGCTTTTTTGTCGGCGAGGTGATGAAAGAGACCAAAGGCCAGGCGAACCCCCAGATGGTGAAGGACCTGCTGGCGGAACAGTTGGGCTGAAGGGTTTAAGGTTCGAGGTTTAGAGACTGTTGGGATTTTCACAATCAAAGGCATCGTCATCCCCCGGTCAAAGCCGGGGGCAGGCTCCCGCGAAGGCGGGAAACGAGCGAAGCGACTTACGAAGTAATCCAGCCATCAGACTGGCA
>JAWXAX010000108.1 GCA_034439735.1 Rhodothermales bacterium
CCTGTTTCTGGTGGAGGGATGGGTCCATCGGGGTTTGAGGGGTAAAGTTCGAGGTTTAATGTCGGGGGGTAATGCACGGAGTTGCACAAAGGCTTCGGCACGACGTTCCTCTGCAAGTCGTTCTTTTTGTATCTTGCCGGCGACGCGCCTGAGATCCTTCGAACCGGCCGGCGTTTGCCGCCGCCCGTCAGGACAAGCCTGCCAACCTGTAACCTGCGCGAATCAGGAGTTGAACTATGTCAAACCCCCCAAAAAAATAATGTCATCTCGACCGAAAACGCCGGCTTGCCGGCGTGAGAGCGGAGACACGAGCGCAGCGACTGATGAGCGAAGCGAATAAACCTCCTTAAGCCGAGCACTTCGCCCATCTCGCGGAGGTCGCTCAGCTGCCGCATCGGCTGCGCCGCTGCGTTCGTTCGCGATGACAAGGCCTGTTTTTTAACACACCACTCTGCGCCAAACCGAACACGCCATGCCTAATCGCTACCCGTTAGGCCCATAAGAATCACGCGTTGAACGATTCGAGCGTGAACGAAGTTATGCCCTTTTTGCGGGATTCAACTCCTGATTCGCATAACCTGCCAACCTGTAACCTGCCAACCTGTAACCTTGTATCAATACCTCGATCTCCTCCGCCACGTAAAAGCGAACGGCGTCCGTAAGGAAGACCGGACCGGCACCGGCACGCTCAGCGTCTTCGGCTACCAGATGCGGTTCGACCTGCAGGCCGGCTTTCCGCTCCTCACCACCAAAAAGGTGTTCTTCAAAGGCCTCGCCTACGAAATGCTCTGGTTCCTCCAGGGCAGCACCAACATCCAGTACCTGACCGATAATGGCGTCAGCATCTGGAACGAATGGGCGGACGCCGAGGGCAACCTGGGCCCGGTCTACGGCAAGCAGTGGCGCGCCTGGCGCACGGCCGACGGGCGCGAGATCGATCAGATCGCCGGCGTCATCCACACGATTAAAACCAACCCGGACAGCCGGCGCATCCTCGTCAACGCCTGGAACGTGGGCGAAATCGACCAGATGGCGCTCCCGCCCTGCCACCTCTTCTACCAGTTCTACGTCGCGAACGGCCGGCTGTCGTGTTCGCTCTACATCCGCTCGAACGACCTCTTCCTCGGAGCCCCGTTTAACATCGCGGAGTACGCGCTCCTGACCCACATGATCGCCCAACAGTGCGACCTGGGCGTCGGCGAACTGGTTTATACCATAGGCGACGCACACATCTACACGAACCACCTCGATCAGGTGGACGAACAGCTCGCCCGCGAGCCGCTGCCGCTGCCGAAGCTGAACATCCTCCGAAAACCTGCGTCGATTTTCGACTACCGCTACGAGGATTTTGAGGTCGTCGATTACCGGCACCACCCTCCCATCAAGGCGCCGGTGGCGGTTTAAACCCATGCCCCGCCCCGAAATCGTCCTCATCGCCGCCGTCGCAGAGAACAACCGGGTGATCGGGAAAGGCCTCGAATTGCCCTGGCATATTTCGGAGGACCTGAAGCATTTCAAAAAACACACGCTCGGGATGCCGCTCGTGATGGGCCGGCGCACGTTTGAGTCGCTCGTCCATCAATTCGGCGGACCGCTCAAGAACCGCCGCAACATCGTCCTCTCCACCCGTGGCCCCGTCGAAGGCTTCCCGGAGATCGAAACCTATCCCTCCGCCGAGGCCCTCCTCGATGCGCTGAAGGACGAACCCGTGGTGTACATCGGCGGAGGCGGAGGGGTGTACGCGCATTTTTTGCCCCTGGCCGATCGGCTGGAGATCACGTTGGTCGAGGGTGACTACGACGGCGACGCGTTCTTCCCGCCGTTCGAGCACCTCATCGGGCGGGAGTTCGAGATCGAGGAGGAGCACCCGCGCAACGGCTACCGGTTTGTCACCTACCGGCGAATCAGGGGGTAGGGGGGACAAAACCCAGCGCCCGCGCCGGATTGTGGACGAGGAGATCCTGGATGAGCGCCTCCGATGCGCCGGCTTCCCGGAGCCACGGCACGAACCGCCACAGGATATACGTGAAGCCGGGGCCACCGCCGTACGCCGGCCAGTACGAGCGCCGCGCCAGGTCTCCCGAAAGCAGTAACTGCCTCCCGAAACCCTCCGCCGCCAGCGTTAAAATGGCGTCGATCCGGGCCCGGTCCGGGTAATATTTCTCCTTGCTGATCTGGTCGAACCCGAGGAACGCGCCCGTCGCGGCCACCGCGCGGAGGTAATCCAGCTCCAGCTTCCGGTCCATGTGCCCGATCACCACCCGCCGAGGGTCCACGCCTTCTTCGCGGAATACGGCCACCTGCTCCAGCGCCATCGTGCCGGCCTCGGTATGGGTGGAAATCGGCGCCCCGGTGACGCGGTGGGCGCGGGCGGCGGCGCGCAGCATCTTTTCCCCGCACGGAGTGATCGCGTCGCGCATCGTCGAGGCCTTGATCACGCCGGCCCGCACACCCGTTTCCTCTATGCCCACCGTCACCTCGCGCACGTACAGCGCCGCAAGTTCCTCGATCGATCGGGGCTCCACCCAGGGCTTCGAAAATGTGTCCTTGTTGAATCCTGTGGCGCACACGATATGGACACCGGTGGCCTCCGCGACGCGGCGGAGGCCGGCCGCGTCGCGGGTGTAATCGGGCGTCGACATATCCACCAGCGCTCCGCCGCCGGCCTCGCGAAACCAGCCTACCTCACGCCGCGCGGCAGCCTCGTCGTCCAGCCGGAAATCCGACGTCGCGAGGGCGCCCGGTGGCGCTCCGAACACGTGTTCGTGGGGATAACAGACGCCCAGCGCGTCCACAGGAATATCGCCGGTGACGGTGCGTACGATCATGGCCTTCACAACGAAGCGTTCACAATCCGCGTGCCCGCCACCATCGCGTTCATCTTCGCGCGGGACGCCCATCGGGCCGTCTGGCTGAAGCCGCAATCGGGCGTCACGGTGAGGCGCTCGGGCGGCACGTGTTTCAGCGTCTTCCGGATGCGCTCGGCCACGATCTCGGGGGTCTCGATGAAGTAGTTTTTGACGTCCACCAGGCCGGCGGCAACATCTTTACCGGACTCCACGATGGCCGCGCACACCTCGATCTCCGCCATCTCGCGGTTGGCGAACTCGATCGCGAACTCCTGCACCTTGAGATCCAGAATAGCCGGAAATACCGGCGCAAACGTGCGGTTCGCCACCGGCCGGCCGATGTAGTTGCCAAAACAGAGGTGGACACTGATGCGTGCGTTCACCCCGTCCAGCATCCCATTAAACAGGTCGATAAACGCCTTCGGCGTATCCTTGTGCACGGCGGCAGAGGGTTCGTCCAGCTGGATAAAATCCACGCCGGCGGCCACCAGGGCCTTTAATTCCCGGTTGATGATCTGCGCGAAGCGGTGGGCGACCTCCATCCGGTCTTTGTAGATCTTCCCCGGCGCGATCCGGCCGGCGAGGGTGTACGGGCCGGGCACGGGTATCTTGATGGGTCGCGTCGTGCGGGTTCTGGCATACCGATACTCGGCCACGAGCCCCAGGCCGTCCGGTGCGTCGAACGTCTCGTGGGCCTCGTAGCGCTCGCGCTGGTCGTGCCCCCCCGGGCCGATGCGACGAAGCGGAGGTAGCTCGGTGAGACCCTGAAGTCGGCCGTAGAAATCAGCTGTAAAGAACCCCAGCCGGCGCATTTCCCCGTCGCTGATGATATCCACGCCGGCTTCCTCCTGCTCCCGGATCGCGAGGTCGACGGCGTCGTTGAGCGTTTCTTCGATGTCCTTGAGGCCATACTGCCCCTGCTGCATGGCGTCGACGGCGGTGATAAACCACGCCGGCCAGGCGTAACTCCCGATGACACTGGTCTTGATCATAGTTTCGGTTAAACAGTGGTGTGATGCGCCCACCGGCGCGGAGATTTAATGGGTGCCGTTACACGATATCCCATCAAACGGTCGGAAACGCCCGATTTTGGACCGTAGGGACACGATCTATCGTGTCCTCTTGCACATGGCGTAACGGCAGTTAATGATAGAAAGTGGGAACCGCTCCGGCAATTGCTCCGGGCGTAATGAATAGATTCCGGACGACAGCGGCGTCGTCATCCATTCACGTCTGGTGTTCGGGTTGAATGCACGTCCCGTCATATCACCTCTCCCACGGATTCTGCTTGCGGAAGACAACGAAGTCAACCAAAAAGTAGCCCTTCGCATGCTCGACCGAATCGGGTATCCAGCCGATCTCGCCGTGAACGGGGTGGAGGTGTTGAATGCGCTGGCGCATACGTCGTACGACATCATTCTGATGGACCTCCACATGCCGTTGATGGGTGGTCTCGAGACCGCCACGGCCATTCGCAGCCGGCCCGATCTTCCACAGCCCATTATTGTGGCCCTCACGGCGAGCGCCACGACGGCCGACCGAGACCGATGCCTCAAGGCCGGCATGGACGACTACCTCTGCAAACCCATCGAGATGGACCGCCTGCGCGACACGATCTGGATGCATACGCCCTCCTTTGCTCATGCCACCCCGCGCCCGAGCGCCCGCCTCTCCTCGCCTCGCGCACAGAAATAGCCTGCGGAGGGATCGAAGCGGTAGTTTCGGCCAGGCTCGTTTGTCACGTCAAAGTACCGCGCCGAGGCCAATGAGTCGATCACGGAGGGTGGCCACGTCGATCTCGCGCGGGGTAGATCCAGAGTGGACCGCCAGTCCGGCGGCCACGCCGGCCGCCTGCCCCATCGCCATGCATTGCCCCATGCTGCGGACGGAAGCGTGCGCGTCATGGTCGGCCGAGAGGCACCGGCCGGCCACCAGCAACCCGTCCACACCGCGCGGTAACAGGCAGCGAAAGGGGATGCCGTAGGTGCTGCCTGTCGGTAGGTATTCCCACCGGGTGTCTCCGCCGGCATGGTGTTCCTCGATCGGCGCACCGCAGCGGGCGATTGCGTCGTCGAAATCCCGTGCCGCCAGCACATCCGCGCGGCTGAG
>JAWXAX010000109.1 GCA_034439735.1 Rhodothermales bacterium
CGCCGGCAGTTCTGGGATATGATTTACGAGGCCGCCGCCGCCGGCGTCACCGTCTTCGCCACCACGCATTACATGGACGAGGCCGAATACTGCGACCGGGTCTCGATCATGGTCGACGGCCGCATCGAGGCGCTCGACACCCCGGGCGCGCTCAAAAAAACATACGGCGCGGCGAACATGAACGACGTCTTTGTCACGCTGGCGCGGGGCTGAGCCGGCCATCAACCAGACACCACATGCATTCCTTTCGCGGTTTTGTCGTCAAGGAGATGTACCACATCCTGCGGGATCGGCGCACGCTGCTGATCCTGTTCGGGATGCCCATTGCGCAACTGCTCCTGTTCGGCTACGCCATCCGCAACGAAGTCAACGACATCCGCGTCGTGATCGTCGATCCGGCCAACGACATCGTCACCCGCGCGATCACGGACAAGCTGCTGGCCTCGCCGTTTTTTATCGGGGTGGATGTTGTGACGCACCTCGGCACCATCGAGGCCGAATTCAAGGCCGGCCGCGCCCGCGAGGCGCTTGTGTTCGAGCCCGACTTCGCGCGCCGCCTCGCGAGGGATGGCACGGCGAAGGTCCAAATCGTGACCGACGCCACCGACCCCAACTCGGCCAACACGGTCCTCGCCTATACCGTGTCCATTTTGCAAGACTATCAGCGGCAGCTAGCGGCCACGGCTTCCCCGGCCAGCGCGGCGGGCGCCGGCGTAACGCCCGAAGTTCACATGCGCTATAACCCGACGCTCAAAAGCGTCTACCTGTTTGTCCCCGGCCTCATCGCGCTCATCCTGATGCTGGTCTGCGCCCTCATGACGTCGATCACCATCACCCGGGAAAAGGAAACGGGGACGATGGAGGTGCTGTTGGTTTCGCCGTTGCGGCCGGCGGAAATCATCGTGGGAAAGGTGCTGCCCTACCTGGCGATCTCGCTCGGAATCGTGGGTCTGGTGCTCACGCTCGCCCGCTTCGTCTTCCAGGTGCCGCTGCGCGGGAGCCTCGCGCTGCTGCTGGCGGAATGCCTGCTGTTCACCGTCTGCGCGCTCTCGCTCGGCATCCTCATCTCGACCCGCAGCCAGACGCAGCAGACGGCGATGATGATCTCGCTCGGCGGGTTGCTGCTCCCGACCGTCATCCTGTCCGGGTTGATCTTCCCGGTAGCCAGCATGCCGGCTCCTCTGCAGATCGTGAGCCATATCATCCCGGCCAAGTGGTTCCTGATCATCGTCCGTGGCATCATGATCAAGGGCGTGGGACTGCTGTACGTCTGGAAGGAAACCCTCGTGCTCGTCGGGATGACCGCGCTCTTTCTGGGAGTCAGCATCCGAAACCTGAAAGTCCGGCTGGAATAGTGCGTTTCTGGCAGGGCGCCGCCTCACGTTGAAGCCTCATTAAACCTTAATAAACTGTTGAGATTTGCGTATTGCATAAGGAGCAAGTCATCCCCCGGCTTTGACCGGGGGATGACTATGCCTTCGGTTGTGGAAATCTCAACAGTTTCTAAACCTGGAACCTTAAACCCTTCCTCATGCGCCCGCTCGCCTTCATCCTCCAGAAAGAGTTTTTGCAGATCTTCCGGAATCGGGCGATGCTGCCAATCCTGTTTGTCATGCCCGTCGTGCAGTTGCTGGTGCTTTCATCCGCCGCGACGTTCGAGGTGAAGCAGTCTGCGATGAGCTTGATCGACGACGACGGGAGCACGACATCCTTCCAACTCATCGAGCGGTTTGAGGCGTCGGGGTTCTTCACGGTGGTCCAGCGTACCCACGACCCCGCCGCGGCGGACGATGCGATGCAGCGCGGACAGGCGCGGCTGATCGTCCACATCCCACACCACTTCGAGCGGGACCTGCAGACGGTCGGTCGTGCGTCGATCGACCTCACGCTCGACGCCGTGGACGGCGCGAGCGCCGGCGTCGTCCAGTCCTACGCCGCTTCCATCCTGGCCGCCTTCAACCAGGAACGACAGCGGGCGGCCGGCGTGGCGGGCGCGGAGGCCCCTCCCCGGATCGAGGTGGTATCCTCCCACTGGTACAATGCCGATCTCGATTACAAGACGTACATGGTGCCGGGCATCCTGGTCGTGTTGGTCACGATGATCGGGATGTTTCTCTCGGCCATGAATGTAGTCCGCGAAAAAGAGATCGGGACTATCGAGCAGCTCAACGTCACCCCACTCCGCAAGGCGCATTTCATCATCGGCAAACTGCTCCCGTTCTGGGTGATCGGGCTCGTCGATCTGGCGATTGGCCTCGTGCTGGCGCACCTGGTTTTCGGCGTTCAGATCCTCGGCAACATCGGGCTCATTTTTGTCCTCGCCGCCGTGTATCTGCTGGGGATCCTGGCGCTGGGCCTCTGGATCTCCACCATTACCGACACCCAGCAGCAGGCGATGTTTATCGCCTGGTTCATCATGGTAATCTGTATGCTGATGAGCGGCCTCTTCACACCCATCGAAAGCATGCCGGCGTGGGCGCAGAAACTGACGCTGCTCAACCCGGTCGCCTACTTTATCCAGATCATGCGACAGGTGCTGCTGAAAGGCGCCGGCATGGCGGACGTGCAGCCGCAGATCGCGTTTTTGTCCGTTTTCGCCGTAGCGATGATGACGATGGCCGTCCGCCAGTACCGAAAAATCGCGGTGTGACCATCCGGGATTCGTATGGCGCCCCCCGTAGAGACGCAACACATTGCGTCTCCCAAAGCAACACATTGCGTCTCCCAAAGCAACACATTGCGCCCCACGATATACCGTTAACACCCGATCACGGCGTTTTCGCCGTCGACAGCCGCAGCGCCCGCCCGGGTCGTTTGCCGCTGACGGCGCCGTCTTGCAGCACCGGTTGACCGTTGACGAACACGTGCACCATGCCGGCGGCGTACTGGTGCGGCTCCTCGAACGTGGCGAGGTCCTGCACCAGCGCGGGGTCGAACACGGCGATGTCAGCGAAAGCGCCTTCTGTCAGCACCCCGCGATCCGCCAGCCCGAGCCGTTTCGCCGGCTGGCCGCTCATCTTGTACACGGCCTCGCGGAGCGAGAGCTGGTCGAGGTCGCGCACGTACCGCGCCAGCACCCGGGCGAAGGTGCCGTAGTTGCGCGGGTGGGGCACGCCGGCTCCCGGGCTGGGGATGCCGCCGTCCGAGGCGACCATCGTGGTCGGATGCGTCAGGATCCGCTCGACGTCTTCTTCGGACATCGAGTGGAAGACGCCCATACATCCGCCTTTTTCCTGCAATTCGATCGCAAGGTCGGCCGCGTTTTCCAGCGTCACCTCTTTTTGGCGTTCGGTGAGGATGTCGGACAGGCTCTTGCCATTGAGCTGCCGGTTCCAAGTGCAGTTGGCGATGACGATGGTCGATGGGTCCGAGCCGCGCTCCATGCGCAGGTGCTCGACGACGTCGTTGCGGATGAAGATGCGCTGCTCGGGGTCGCGCAGCCGGGCGCGTTGCTCCTCGGACGAGCCCTGCCGCGCCCACGCCGGCAACAGGATGCTGATTCCGGTGCTGGAAGCCGTGTAGGGATACACGTCGCTCGCGGCATCAACGCCGCGGTCCTGCGCGGCTTCGATCAAGGCCAGCGACTCTTTCGTCATCCCCCAGCGCGCCTTACCGATCACTTTATGGTGGGTGATGTGCGGCGCCAGTCCCCCCTCTTCTCCAATCCGGATCGTCTCGGCCACGCTCTGGAGCAATTCGCCCCCTTCGTCGCGCATGTGGCTCGTGTAGATCCCGCCGTAGGGCGAGGCGGCTTTCGCGAGGGCGATCAGCTCTTCTGTTTTGGCGAACGCTCCGGGCGTGTATTCGAGGCCGGAAGATAGCCCGAGCGCGCCGTCTTTCATGGCGGTGACGACCATCGCTTCCATCCGGGACAACTCGGTGGGCGAGGGCTTACGATCCACGTTTCCCATCACAAACGCGCGGATGGTGCCATGGCCGACCGTCAGGCCCAGGTTGATCGCCGCCGGTCGGCGATCCACTTCCTTCAGATACGGCCCGATCGGATACGGCGACGACCCATCCTGCCCCGAAATCGCCGTAGTCACCCCCTGCCGCAGGTAGTTCTCGGCGAGCGGCTCCTGGAACAGGTCGCTCCCTGAGATGCTCGACGCCGCCGCATGGCTGTGCATGTCGATGAAGCCCGGCGTCACGACGAGGTCGGTCACGTCCAGCCGATGCTCCGTCCGGAAGCCGGCGAGGTCCCCGAACGCGACGATCCGATCCCCCACGATCCCGATGTCGGTCTCGATCGATCGGTTACCCAGCCCGTCGTACAGGGTGCCGCCCTCCAGAATGTAGGTGTACAGCGTGTCCGGCGGCCGGCGCATGACTTCGATGCCCTCGGCCCCCGAGGACCCGCACCCGGCCGCAACGACGACCAGGGCGATGAATAACGTACCGCGTATCATGGTGTTTGATGTCGTGTTCAACGCCCCTTTCCGGGCGCGATGCATTGTCCCACCCCCCGTAGAGACGCCAAACATGGCGTCTCCACTACCGTCACGCCAAACATGGCGTCTCCACTACCGTCACGCCAAACATGGCGTCTCCACTACCGTCACGCCACACATGGCGTCTC
>JAWXAX010000110.1 GCA_034439735.1 Rhodothermales bacterium
GTGATGGAGGGGGAAATAATGGGGGGGGCTCCGTCAGCGTGCAGTTGGTGAGCCTGGACATCGTCCATGAAGAAGAGGTGGTCGGGATCTTCTGGGAAGCGCGCAATGAAACCGACCTCGTCAACTACGTCATCCAGCGCTCCACCACCGGAGACTCGTTCGAATCGATCGGCGTGGTAGAAAAAATTAGAGCGAGAACGGCGAGCAGCGAATACGTCTGGACGGATCGCTCGACGCCGGCCGAAAGCGAACGGCTCTTTTACCGAATCCGCAGCGTGTACGTGGACGACAGTGAGACCTTCTCGCCCGTGCTCGAACTGACGCTCGACGGCACCGGGCCCTTCCGGCTCGACCAGAGCTACCCAAACCCGACCGCCGGCGTCGCCCGCATCGGCTATTCGCTGCCCGAGACAGCCACTGTCACCATCCGCCTGTTCGATCTGCTTGGCCGTGAGGTGGCGGTACTGGCGAACGGACTGGAAGCCGCGGGCAACCATGAAGTGGCGTTCGACTCGGCCTCTCTCCCGGTGGGAATGTATGTGTACCGCCTGGAGGCCGGCGGAGCCTCACAGACGCGGAAGCTGACTGTGCTTAGATAAGAGCAGACGTTGCGATCTCAGAGCCGTCCCCAGGGTAGCCTGAACCAGGATTTGATCAGGCGCATGAAGCGTTTGTGTAGTTTCATGATCGTACGAATTTAGGATTCATGGGCCGCTCATTCGCCCAGACAGGCAAACACCTCGCGGTAGAATTCGGGGTGCGATTGCCAGGTCTGGCCGGTGACGTACCGGCCGTCGCGTATGGCCTGCTGGGTGGAATACGTCCCGCCGCAGGCTTCGACCTCGGAGCGTACGTGCTCGTAACACGTCAGGATGCGCCCTCCGGCCAGGCCGGCCGTGATCAACACCTGGATGCCGTGACAGATCGCCCAGACCCACTTTTCGCGCTGGTCGAACTCCTGCACGATGGCCATCACCCGCGCATTGTGCCGCAGATACTCCGGCGCCCGGCCGCCCAGGACGAGAACGGCGATGTACTCGTCTACCTTCACGTCGTCAAAGGAAATATCCGCCTCCAGGATGTACCCCGGCTTTTCGATATAGGTGTCCCAGCCAGGCTCAAAATCGTGGATGACGAGGTTCAGCCGTTTCTTCCGCGGCGCCGCCAGCACCGGGGTGTAGCCGGCTTCCTGGAATCGCTGCCGCGCGTACAGCGCTTCAAAGCTTTCGCCGGCGTCGCCGGTGATGAGGAGGATTTTTGAAGGCATGGGTGGAGGGGCTTGCCCTGAGCGACACCGGCGGAGCCGGGGGAGTCGAAGGGTGGGGGGATGTTTGGTGAGCATGATGCGATGTAGATGATACGTCGGGATACGGAATACTCCCATACCTCATCTTCACACTCGCTCTGTAAAAGCCTTACCTTGCTGCCTCTCACGCCTATTCTACCTATGCCCGACTTCCGCACCCTTCGCGCCTCAGACCCCCGTTTCGAGCACGAGTCGCTTCGCCACATCACGGTCAAGAGCCCTGCGCTCGGCCGGCGGGCGGATCTCACACTGTATCTGCCGGCAGAAGGCCCGGAGCGCGATCTTCCGCTCGTGCTTTTGCTCCATGGCGTCTACGGGAGCCACTGGGCGTGGGCGTACAAGGGGGGCGTCCATCGCACGGCGCAGCGTATGATCGACGCCGGCGAGCTTCCCCCACTGGCCATCGCCATGCCGTCGGACGGGCTCTGGGGCGATGGGAGCGGCTACCTGCCCCACCCCGAACGGAACGCTGAGCGCTGGATCGTCGACGAGGTACCGGCGGCGGTCGCGCAGGAGACAGGGCGCACCTCCTCCGCCAGCCCGCTGTTTATCGGCGGGCTGTCCATGGGAGGATTCGGGGCGCTGCGCCTCGGAGCGACGCATGGATCCCGCTTTCGGGGCATCTCGGGCCACTCGTCCGTCATCCATCTGGAACGACTCAAGACGTTCGTCGAGGAGCCCATTGAAGCTTTCGGCGTGCCTCCGGAGCATTGCGACGCGCTCGGCGCACTGGTCCGCCACAAAGCTACCCTCCCGCCGCTGCGGTTCGACTGCGGCACCGAGGATCCGCTTCTGGAGGACAACCGGGCCCTACACGCCGCGCTCGATGCAGCCGGCATCCCGCACACGTACGAGGAATTCCCGGGCGGGCACGAGTGGACGTACTGGGAGCGGCAGGTCGTCCGCACCCTCCGGTTTTTCGGGGGGATACTGAACCGGGGAACCGCTCAGTAGTCGATTCGACCCTCGGCTTCACGCCACCGGTCGAACGGCAGGCCGGCTTCGGGCAGATCGACTGGCTCGAACGGGATCGAGCGGTCAACAGGCGGCAAGGTGAGTTCCCGGTAGATGAACGCATCGTCGAAGCCGGCGGCAGCGGCTTCGTGGCGGGTCGCGGCAAACACCACACGGACCGGCCGGGCCCAGTAGATCGCCCCGAGGCACATCGGGCAGGGTTCGCAGGAGGCGTAGAGGGTGCATCCCGGCAGCTGATAGTCGCCGAGTTGCCGGCAGGCTTCCCGGATGGCCTCGACTTCGGCGTGGGCCGTCGGATCATTCAGCGCCGTCACCCGGTTGGTGCAGCGGGCGATGACCCGGCCGGCGTGCACGACCAGCGCGGCAAAGGGTCCGCCCCGCCCCAACCGGGCGTTTTCCGCCGCCAGTTCGATCGCCTCCCGCAGGTAGCGCTGATCTGTTTCTCGGGTCGTGTGAGGCATGATATCAGACGATTATTGTATGGCAGACATCCTCAAACCCCTCGCCTCCCGCACGGAAAACCTCGTCCAGAGCGACATCCGCGCCGTCACCCAGCTGATCAACCGCGTGGGCGGCATCAACCTGGGGCAGGGCATCTGCGACCTCCCCACCCCGGAACTCATCAAGGCCGGCGCCCACGCCGCCATCGACGCGGATCACTCCATCTACACCAGTTACGCCGGTATCCCCGAACTGCGGCGCGCCATCTACCAAAAAGCGCGATCCTTCAATCGGATCCCCGTGCAAAGCTATGAAGAGGTCATCGTCTGTATCGGCTCGACCGGGGCGTTTGTGAGCGCCATCTTCGCGCTGCTGGACCCCGGCGACGAGGCCATCCTCTTTGAGCCGTTTTACGGGTACCACCGCAACCTGCTCCGTCTCCCCGGCGCCGTCCCGCGCTACGTCACGATGCGCGGACGCGATTGGGTCATCGACTTCGACGAGGTGGAGCGCGCCATCACGCCGGCCACCAAAGCGGTGATCGTCAACACGCCGGGCAATCCTAACGGCAAGGTGTGGACGCGCGACGAGCTGGCTCAGCTGCTCGCACTCATGGAGAAACACAATCTCTACGCCATCACCGACGAGATCTACGAGTACATGACGTACGACGGCCACGAGCACGTCTCACTAGCCTCGTTACCGGGCGGGTACGAGCGGACCGTCACGATCTCCGGCTTCTCCAAAACCTACAACATGACCGGCTGGCGGCTCGGCTACGCCGTGGCTCCGCCGGCGATTATCGAGAAGATGGGTCTGCTCAACGACCTGTTTTCGATCTGCGCGCCGGCGCCCCTTCAGCACGGCGTCGCGCGGGCATTCGAATTGGAAGATGCGTACTACGAGGGGATGATGGCCGACTATGTCGTCAAGCGCCGCATGATGTGCGATGCCCTGGAAGCGGCCGGGTTTACCTTCAGCCGTCCCCAGGGCGCGTATTACGTGCTCGCCGGCTTCGAAGAACTCGCCCGAAAACGCCCCGGCTACACTTCCGCCCGCGAAGCGTGCGAAACGCTCATCCAGATCGCCGGCGTCGCCACCGTCCCCGGCGATTCGTTCTTTAGCGACCCCGAGAGCGGCCGTCACCTGCTCCGATTCTGCTACGCCAAGGAATACCCGGTGCTGGAGCAGGCGTGCGGTCAAATCGTGAATGGGTTTAAGGTGTAACGTTCAAGGTTTAAGGGGCCATGTCCTTAAACATCGAACCTTGAACCGCTAAGCGGCGACCCCGACCGCGTTCAGCGCCTCGAGCACGGCCTCATGCAGGTGGCCGTTGGTCACGATCACGCCTTTGTTTTTCTCGAGGCCCGAGCCGTGGGTAAATTCCAGCGGCTTGCCATTGATGTCCGTCACCCGGCCGCCGGCCTCGGTGATGACCAGCACGCCGGCCGCGTGGTCCCAGATTTTCTCGACATAGCCGGCGCGCGTCGGCAGGCGGAGGTAGATATCTGCGTCGCCGCGGGCCACGGTCGCGTATTTCGCCTGACTGTCCATGCGCACGGCCTCGGCCGTGATCCCGAGGCGCTGGCTCACGGTTGCGGAGTCGTCGTGCGAGCTGTGGCCGGACTCGACGGACTCGCAGAACCGCGCCTTCCGGCTGTCCGCGAGGTCGCTCACGCGCACAGCCTCGGGGGCCGCGTCGGAATCCAGCTCGATCGCGACGGCGCCCTCGCCCTTCACGGCGGCGAAGATGACGCCGACCTGATCCGGCCGATCCGCCGACACCGGCAGGTTCGGGCATCCGAGGGCGGAAACGACGATCTCGCCGTCGACGATCAGGGCCAGCGCGATCGCGTATTGCTCGTTACGCAGGAAGCCCTTGGTGCCGTCGATGGGGTCGAGCGTCCAGAATCGCTTGCTGTAGGCGTTGGCCCCACCGAAGTCGATCCACTGGCACACGGTATCAGCGGAGACGCCGGGGCGGATTTCGCTCACGTGGTTCACGACGCGGGCGAGGAGTTCGCTCTGGCCGGCTTCGCGCAACGCCGCGCTGTCTTCTTCGGCAATGATCGGGTCGCCGGCGAACGCCTCGCGTAGGGCGCGGCACACCAGCGCCTGGCTGCCGAAGTCGGCCACGGTCACCGGGCTCTTGTCTTTTTTCTCCAGCACACTGCTCGAAATACGCGCCTGCACGGCGCGGCAGATGATACTGGCTTCGCGCACGGCGGCGATGGCGATTTCACGTTCACGGGTATACATCGATTTTCTTATCGTCTTCGGTTAGTAGGTGTGCGCCGGGATGTGATACCGGGAACGCGCGGGGTGCTGATCTGCTCGTACGCGGGCACGGTGTCGACAAACGTATACGTGTGTCGGTCCCAATCCACAAGGCAACAATAGTGTACCATACCATTCGTAACAACGAGGTACGATGCCTGAAGGACCGTATTGTAGCGGGCGATCTGATCGAACGTCCCCTGATGGATATCGACTACCGGCGCTTTGCACTCAACCACCAGCGCCGGCGCGCCCGCGCGGTCGTGCGCCACGATGTCGGCGCGGCAGGCCATCCCCTGGTAGCGAAATCCCTTTTCGATGGCCAGAAGCCCCACGGGAAATCCACGGTCCTGCACGAGAAAGTGGACAAAATGCTGCCGTACCCATTCCTCGGGCGTGAGCGCAACGAACCGCTGCCGGATGGGGTCGAATACGATGGGATGTCCATCCTCCTCGTGGACCGTCAGGGTGCAGGCCGGCAGGTTGAGGTGGGGAAGCATGAGGCAGGATGTGGAGGCGGAGTCTTCAGTTCGTTTTTCGCTTGGCGCCCGGCTCTTTCGTGCCGACCTTGGCATCGCCCGGGGGCGGCTCCGCGGTTGGCGCCTTGGCGCCCGGCTGCCAGTCGCGTGGCATCGAAAGCAGCTCCTCGTCCGACAACTCTTCGTCAAACGATCGCGAGCTTCGGGCATAACCCGTGAGTTCGACATACCCTCGCCCATCTACCGGCCTGCCGTCGCTCGAACCGGTCACCGTCACCGAGCCTTCCCAGTACCGCACCGAGAGATCGACTTCTTGATTCTTGATCGCCGGCTCGATGCTCAGATCGATGCGCTGCGATGGAATCTGCATCCGCCAGCCCGAAGGGTAGGTGGCCCCATCGAGCGGGCTTTCCCAGGTGTCGACGGCGTCGAGGGTCAGTTCGCCGGGGTGAAGCGGGATCCGCGACCCATCGGGCTGCACGACCACGCCGTCCGCGTAGGGCTGCGCCTCGGCGCCGCCTTCGCGGACGATGAAGTACATGATCTCCCGGCGATCGGTGAGTTGGAGCGAAAACCAGTCCCAGCCCACCTGGTGCTTATCGAGCAGGCTCGAGCTCCACTCGCGGTCCATCCAGCTGAGCCCCTGGACCTCGTACGAGCCCTCGGGGGTCTCGATACGCCCCGTCGTGTTGAGCCGGGTGTAGGAGTAGTAATACGAGGCGTTACCGGCGCCGGGGCCCTTGACACTGTAGCCGCGATCGCCCTGGAGGACCATCGGCTTCATCGGCTCGAGCATCAGATCGAGTTGGACGCCCCCTTCGCTCGCACGGATACGCATGGGGGGCATCGTGGGGCCGGCCTGGGCGGCCTCCCAATCCTCCAGCCAGACCCGAAACGGCTGCGCGTGCGAGCCGGCCAGATCCGCAGCGCCGCGGCTGAAACGTTCGAACGCGTAAAAGCGGTTCGCCGCGATATCCGTCAGGGCGAGGTGCCCCATGTAGAGCTGATTGGTGCCCCACTCTGTGGCGCGGGTGGAGGTATCGGGTGGCGCCAGGGCATTACGGAAGAGGGTGAACTGATAACCGAAGCGCCGGCCATCCGGCGCGGCCACGTTGCCGGTGTAGTACCACCACTCGACCTTAAAATCCGGATGAGCGGCATGGTCGTCCGGAAAACGCAAGGGGATGGGGCCTTCGGCCCGCGAGTACCCCACCGTGTCCGTAGCCACGATAGTGCGCACATCTACGGAGGCGCGGACCTGAGGCTCAGGCTGGTTGTACCAGATGTAGGCCGCGGCCAGCGCCGGCAGCAGGAGGGCGATAGGGACCAGCACCCGGGCCTGGAAGAAGGCCGAGGCGGTCGCGCCGCGATGTTTGTTTCTTTTTCCCATAGGTCAATCTTCCCGCAAGGCCAGTGACGGGTTAGCGCGGGACATCCGCCAGGAAGGATAGAGGCCGGCAAGCCATGCCGCCAGGACGGCAAGAACAATTGCCTGTACGAGAATCGTCGGCGGTATCGTGAACTGCATCGTCCAACCGAACGAGCGTCTATTTATGACAAAAACAAGCATGGACGCGAGCACCCCGCCCAGCGGCAACGCCAGCACGCCGGCGAAGAGGCCCATGAGGCCAGTTTGCAACGTCACATAGCCGAACACCTGTCCGGGTGTAAATCCAGTAGCCCGTAATACGGCCAATTCGCGGTTTCGCTCCAGTTGCAGCGCCATCAGCGCGCTCAGGATGCCGATGAAGGCGACTCCGATCGCCAACAATTGCAGCACCGACGTGATGGCAAAGGTCCGATCGAAAACCTCCATCGACAGGGCGCGGAGCGTCCGGTTGGACCGAATGAGGATGTCTTCGCCGGCCGGCGCCAGGGCGCGCAAGCCGTCGATCGCGACTTCGAGCGAAGCGCCCTCCTGCAAATACAACGCCATCGTGGTCACACTCCGGTCGTCGTAGTACCGGTCGAACGTCGTCCGCGCCATGAAGACGACGCCGATGTCGGAGCCATAGTCGTAAAATACGCCGGCCACGGGAAAGGTTCGCCATCCGGCGTCGGTCAGCAGCCGGAGCGAGTCGCCGGTCTGCACACCCTGCCGGAAGGTGAACGGTTCCGACACGAGCACCGCCTCGCCGGCGTCGAAGGCCGGCCAGATGGCTTCGGGACGGCCCTGCTTGAAGGCAAACGTCGGCCGGCTGTCGGCCGCGAGGTCGAACGCGACGAGGTCCACGGGCCCCGCCTCGCCCCGCACTTGCACGGGCCGGCCGGTGCTCACGGAGCGCGCCACGCCGAAGGCGCGGACGTCTTCCACGAACGCCTCCGGCAACGCACTCCCGGCGCGGCGCATGACCAGGCTTGGGGGTGAGATGTAGATGTCGGCCTGGAGCGACCGCTCGAGCCACACCTCCACCGTCTGCCGAAAACTCCCGACCATCACGCCGACCCCGATGGTCGACGCGACGGCCATCATCAGCGCCGCGATGGCCACGCCGGTCCGGCTCAGCGACGACACGATCCCTTGCGCCGCCATCCGGCCCGTGAACCCCAGAAGGGCCCCCAGCGGCGGCCGCGCGAGGCGGGCCATGCCGGCCACGGCCGCCGGGGCCGCGAGCGCGAAGGCCATCATCAAAAAAAACATGGCCGTGTAGCTGACCACGATGCTGTTGCCCGGCACGAGGAGCAGCGCCAGGCCGACAAGCGCCGCACCGGCGCCGGCGCCCACCAACCGCGGCAGACGCGCCCGATGGGCCAACTCTTCGTCCGACCGCCGCAGCACGGTGCCGGCCGGGGCCGTGGCCGCTTCACGCGCCGGCCCGATCGACGCGGCTACTGTGGCCACGAGCCCGAGCCCGACGCCCTTCATAAGTGTCGCCACGGAGAGGGCGACTTCCTGAACCGAGAGCACGTAATACAGGTCGTTGATCGTGCGGGTGACCAGTTTAACGAGGTTCTGCCCCAACGCCACGCCCAGCACCAGCCCCAGCGCGGTGCCGAGGATGCCCACGAGCACGGCCTCGCCCAGCACCAGCCCGAACACCTGCCCCCGAGAGACGCCGAGCGTCCGCAGCCGGCCGATCAGGTTGCGGCGCTGGACGACGGAAAAGGTCATGGTGTTGTAGACGAGGAACACCCCCACGACGAGCGCGAGCAGGCTCAGCGCGGTCAGGTTGAGTTCGAAGGCCCGCGTGAGCTGTTCGATGGTGGAGGTGCGCGCCGCGGAACGAACCACCTGGGCGCCCGGAGGCAACGCCGCCTCGATGGCGGCCAGCCGGCGCACTCCCGCGTCCGTGTCCGGCAGGACTAGGTCGATATGGCTCAGGCCATCCCCAAAACCGAACCACTCCTGGGCCGTCGAGACATCCACGATCATCAGATCCGTTATCGCCGACGCGCTCCGCTCGTCGTCCGCGTCCAGCACGCCCACGAGATGCAGCACCCGCCGGCTGCCGCCGATTCGGACAAGCATCGTATCCCCGACGGCCTTTCCGAGCGCGTCCGCCGTGCCGGCCGCGAGCAACGCCGCCCCCGGCGTGGCCATGAATCGACCCAGATCGAAGCCCGTCCCGCGTTCGGTATAACCACGAAACGGGCCCTCGGAAAACGGATCGATACCCAGCACCTGGAACGTGCGGCCGGCGAATCCGGGCGCCGCCGCATGCCCCTCCACCACCGGGGCGATTTCACGGATCCCCTCTCGGATCCGGAGCGTGCGATAGACGTCGGCCGGCAGCCGGCCGGTCGTGCTCACCACCTGGTGCGTCGCCTTGCCGGTCACCCGCTCGGCGGACAGGGCGAAGGCGCGGCGGGCGCTGTCGTTCGCAAGGTCGATCGAGACCACGAGCGCCACACCCAGCGCGATGCCCAGGATCGACAGCCCCATCAGGAGGGGATGCCGGCCGAGGTACCGGAGGCTGGAGCGGCGCAGGAGCGGGCCGGGCAGAGATTCCATGGCGGGTTATTCGATAGCCGATTATTCGATAGCCGTGGGCGTCGTTTCCGAGAGGACGCCGCCATGGAGCACCAGTACGCGATCCGCCATGGAGATCATCGAGCGGTCGTGGGTAACGATGAGCGTCGTCTTACCCAGCCGGCGCAGGAGCGAATCGAACAACTCCAGCACGCGGCCGGCCGTCTCGTCGTCCAGGTTGCCGGTGGGCTCGTCGGCCAGGATGAGAGGGGGATCGTGGGCGAGGGCGCGGGCGATGGCTACCCGCTGCTGCTCGCCGCCGGAGAGGCGGTCCGGATAACTGTCGCGCCGGTCCCCCAACCCCACCTCGGCGAGGATGTCGAGCGCGCGGTCGATCTCCCCCCGCGTCATCCGGCCGTTGAGTTCGAGCGGGAGGAGGACGTTTTCCTCGACGGTGAGCGTGGGAATCAGATTAAACGCCTGGAACACGAAGCCGATGCGTGCTCGCCGGAACAACGTCCGCTCGCGCTCGCTAAGACAGGTGAGATCTACGCCGTCGAGCGCCACCCGCCCCCGCGTCGGCAGATCGATCCCGCTGATGACGTTGAGTAAGGTGCTTTTGCCCGTTCCGCTGCGCCCCAGCAAGACGGCAAAGGCGCCGCGATCGAGTTGGAGATTGACGCCGTCCAGCACCAGACGCTCGTTGTCGCCCTCGGTAAAGGCGCGCACAACCTGCTGAAGATCGATGACGGGCGGGGGAATGTCGGGCATTGTGTTTGCAGGGCTTTCGGGGGTTGCCGACGCCTTGAACGCGCCAGAAGCTGGGCGTTCCGTCGCTTCACCCACCCGTTTCAGTACTCCGACTTTCGCGTCACGAAAGAAAAAGTATCCACCCGATTCGCCGGCGCTCCGCGCGCGATCCCCAAATAATCTCAGGTAGGCCATGAACTCCCCACGCAGCATTCCCGGTCTTTTCGGCTTGATTCTCGTCCTGCTCGCCCTGGTCGCCGCGCCAGCGGCCCTCGCTCAGAACGCCCCGATACTCCGCCTGAACGCAGGGGGCGCGGATAAGACATTCAACGGAACGACATTCACGAGCGACGTCTTTTTCTCCGACAGCAAAACGACAACGTTTGACAGCCGCGCAATCGCGGGCACGGAGGTCGACGACCTGTTCCTCTCCGAACGCATCACCAACGACGGAGGAGAGCCTTTCAGCTACGGCATCCCTGTCCCGGCCGACGGGAACTACGAACTGCGCCTCCACTTTGCGGAAACAGCGTTCCTGGAGGCCGGCCGCCGACAGTTCGATGTGACCGTGGAAGGCACCACGGTGCTGGATAACTACGACATCTTCGCCAGCGCTGGCGGCGCCAATACGGCGGTCACCGAAACGATCCTCAATGTCGCCGTGAACGACGGCATGCTGGATATCACCTTTACCGCCGTCGTGGAACGGGCCAAGATCAATGCGATCGAGGTACTCGGAACGCTCGCTCCCATCGAGGCCCCGTTTGGCGTGAACGCCGGGGGCGCGTCGCTCGATATCAGCGACGTGACCTTCCGGGAAGACAATGAGGGGCTGTTTCTCGTGGGCTCGACCTTCATCTCCTCCGATCCCATCGCCAACACGACGGCGGACGCGCTGTACCAGGCGGAGCGCTTCGCGAACACGCTGCGCTTCGTGTTGCCCGGCGTCCAGACCGGGATCTACACGATCGAACTGCACTTCGCCGAGACCTTCCACACAGGCGCCGGCGAGCGGCTGATGGATATCTTCGTTGAAGGCGAGCTGGTGCTGAACGACTACGACATCTTCGCGGAAGCCGGGGGCATGAACACCGCCGTGATCGAGGAATTGTCTGGCATCGCCGTAAACGACGGTATTCTGGACATCACCTTCGCCCGTATCAACAACCAGACGGGCACGGCCAAGATCTCGGGTATCGCGATCACAGGCGCCAGCCTGGTCTCGAACGAATCCGACGAGGCCGGCTCGTTGCCCGGCACGCACCGGCTCACGGCGGCGTACCCCAACCCGTTTAATCCCGAAACACAATTCACGCTGAAAGTCGCGAAGAGCCAACAGGTGGCGATCCGGGTGTTCGACCTGCTCGGCCGGGAAGTCGAACGCCTCTTCGAGGGCGCCCTGCCCGCCGGGCCGGCGCATACCTTCCGATTCGTCTCCAACAGCTTGCCCAGCGGCATCTACCTCATCCAGGCCATGGGCGAAGGGTTCACGGAAACCCAGCGGGTGGTTCTGCTGAAGTGAGCGGGGCCGGGTTCGGAGTTCCGAGGACCACGTACGACACGGGCCCCGGAACTCCAAACTCGGAACCGTTACAGGGAACTGGACGCTAGCTCGATATCCGCGAGCGCCCAGGCTTTATCGAGTTGGATCTTGATGAGGGCTGCGTTCTGGTGATCGTCCTGCGCCAGGAGGCTCTGGCGTAATCCGAACAGCGACCATCCATTCCGCGGGTAGCGCTCGAGGTCGTCCCGGTAGACCTGCTCGGCTTCAGCAAAGCGGCCGGCGTTCATGAGTACCGCGCCAAGGATCTGGCGGACGGGGTGGTGCCAGTCGGCCGGCTCGCTATAGACCAGGGCCTCTTCGAGGGCGACGCCGGCCGTCAGATGGGCTACCGCCTCATCCACCCGTCCCTGAGCGGCCGCCAGTTCGCCCTGCACGATCCGATCGGCGATGGCCATCAGCTGACTGGCATTGTTCAGCCCGCTCACGGACAGGGCCTCGAGCGAAGAGTCTGCGCTGTACTGTTTCATGGCCGCGTAGGCCTGTTGCGCCTCGTCGAGACGCCCCTTCCGGACCAGCGCAATCGATCGCCCGTACTGCCAGACGGCGCGAGGGTAGATCAGGTCTGCCTCCGGCATCGGCTCCGCAAGCACGTCGTCCCACTTCCCAAAACGAACCATCGCGTACATCGGCGTCACGAAGAAATGCTGGAGCGAGCCCCACGCCGCGGCGCGCATGATGTGGTGATCGGTGTGGGTGGCGAGTTGTCGGGCGGAAGCGATGGCTTCCTCGCTTTTGCCGGCCAGCGTCGCCGCGGCCCACAGGAAGTGGTGGTTGTGCGGCATATACCCGAGGGGATAGATCCCCTGCTGCCGACACTGGGTGACGTAGCTGTTGTCCGCCACGATGGCCAGTCGGTTCGCCTCGGCGGCATCCTCGTACCGCCCGAGGCGGATGTAGATATGCGCCGGCATATGCACCAGGTGGCCGGCCACGGGCACGAGGTCGCGCAGCCGATCGGCCGAGCGCTCACCCAACTCCGGGTGCTTTTCCTCGACGGCGTGGATGTACAGATGGTTGGCCCCCGGATGATCGGGCATGTGTTTCATCACCCGTTCGAGGGTTGCCAGGATCTCGCCGGTGATCGGACCGGGCGTGCCGTCGTCTTCCCAGTAATTCCAGGGCGTCGTGTCCATCATGGACTCCGCATAAAGCGCCGCGGCGTCCATGTCGTCCGGGTACTTCTCGGCTACAGCGCGCATGGCGTCTTTATACGCGGCGTCGAGCGGCGAGCGGTCCGCCGGCGCTTCAGGCGCATACCGCACCGCGAGCGCCTCGATAAAGTCGCGCTCCCGTTCGGAGACGCCGCCGGCCAGGGCCCGGGCGCGCTCGACGCTGGCGTGGGCTTCCGGCATGGATGCCGGATCCATCGCCGCGTTGATGTTCGGCCCTAACACCAGGGCAACGCCCCAGTGGCAGATGGCGCAGTCGGGGTCCTGCCGCGCCGCCTCCTCGAAGGAACGCTTCGCCTCGGCGTGATTAAAGGCGTAGGCCAGCGTCAGACCCTGATTGAAGTAGCGCTGGGCCAGCGGATTGTCCGTGGTGATGGGAAAATGCAGCGGGCCGATGCCCTCCAGCAGCGGCGCCTGCGCTTTGGCGACCGGCTGAGCGCCGGCGGGCCGATGGCCGAAGGAGCCGCATAGCAACAGGGCCAACGCGACCGGGCGGATGTACCTAACAGATAGTCTCATGGTGCAAGGTGTGTCTGATATAAGAAAATGTACACCCTTTTAAGCGGAAATGCGCTGGCTTTTCCCTCATGCCGCGTTCCTGAACCGTGTTGACGATTGAAACGAGAGTCCCTACCTTGGGGCGTTGGTAAAGGGCAAAACTGGAATTTCGCCGCATCCGCCGGCCAGGATGGACCCACCCCGGGCCATCCCCCGGGCCTCCCAACTGCATGTGCCCGTGAGGACGACCCCATCCATAACCCGGCTGCTAGAGGCCTATGCCGGCGGCGACAACGCGGCATTTGATCGTGTATTCCCCCTGATCTACGACGATCTCCGGCGCATCGCCGACGGCCGGCTCCGCCGGGAGCGCGACGGGCACACGTTAAACGCCACCGCGCTGGTCCACGAGGCCTACCTGAAACTCGCTCGACTCGATCACATGGCGTGGCAGAATCGCGCCCATTTCCTGGCCATCGCGTCGCAGGCGATGCGCCAGATCCTGGTCGACTACGCGATCCGCCGTGGCGCGGAGAAACGCGGCGGCAACCGACGCGCGACGACGTTGGACGACAACCTGGCCGGCGAAGAGCAAACCGCCGAGTCCATCCTGGCCCTACACGAAGCACTCGAACGCCTGAGCCAGCTGGACGCACGTCAAGCGCGTATCGTCGAATGTCGGTTCTTCGGCGGGATGAATCTGGACGAAACGGCCGTGGCGCTGGACATCTCGGCGGCCACGGTGAGCCGGGACTGGACGATGGCCCGCGCCTGGCTGAACAGCCAGCTGAGCGAGCCGGCGCCATGAACGCGGAGCGGATCGACAGCACCCCGGCGCGCTGGCGCCTCGCGCGGGACCTGTTTGCACGGGCGCTCGATCGTCCGGCGGAGTCGCGCCTCGCCTTTCTCAAGGATGCTTGCGGGGAGGACCTGGCGCTGTATCAGGGGGTCGCGCAGCTCCTCGCCGGCAGCGAAGCGACGGGGCCGATAGAGCACCTCGAGTCCGTGTTGCGGCCGGCGCCAGCCGTGCTCCCCGTGGCCGGAGAACGGATCCGGCACTATACGCTCGTACGTGAGATCGGCCGCGGCGGCATGGGCGTCGTCTTCCAGGCGCTCGACGAGCGGTTGGACCGCGCCGCCGCGCTCAAATTCCTGGCGCTGAGCCGGAATGACGACCCCGACGCCCGCGCCCGCTTCCTCCAGGAAGCCCGCGCCTCCTCCGCCCTCGACCACCCCAACATCTGTACGATTTACGAAATCGGGGAGAGTGAAGCCGGACTGGTATACATCGCGATGAGCTACTACGAGGGGCGGACGTTGCGTTACCGGCTCCGCGAAGGCCCTTGTCCGCTGGACGAGGCCGTGACGATCGCCCGCGAAGTGGCCGATGGGCTCGCGTGCGCCCACGGAGCTGGCATCATCCATCGTGATATCAAACCCGAAAACATCTTCCTTACCGACTCGGGCGGCGTGCGTATCCTCGACTTCGGGATCGCGAAGCTGCTCCGGGAGCAGGAGCTGACCGAGGCCGGGGCGCGGGTTGGCACGCCGGCCTATATGTCCCCCGAGCAACTGCGCGGCGAACCGGTGGACGCGCGGACCGACCTCTGGTCGCTCGGGGTCGTGCTCTTCGAAATGACCGCCGGCCGCCGGCCATTTTTTGACCCGCACGATGCGGCCGTGATGTACGCGATCCTGGAGCGCGACCCCCTGGCCGACGGCGAGCCGCCGGTTCCCGAGCCTCTCCGTCCGATCCTCGCACGGGCGCTCGCCAAGTCGCCGAGGGACCGGTACTCGAACGTCGCCGACCTGGCGCGCGACCTGGCCAACCTCGCGGCGGGAGTCCCCGTGGCGACGGCATCCACGCTGCCGGAGCCCCTCACCAGTTTCATCGGACGGCAGGCGGAGCTGGCGCAGCTCCTGGCGCTCGTCGCGACCGAACGCATGGTCACCCTCACCGGTCCGGGCGGCGCTGGCAAGACGCGGCTGGCCCTCGAGGCCGGGCGCCGGCTCGCGTCGCGGTTCGTGGATGGGACTGTATTTGTCTCGCTCGCCCCGGTGCGCGACCCCGACCGCGTCGCCTCTACGCTCGCGCAAGCACTTGGTGCGCCGGCCTCGGCGTCTCGCACACCCTACGAAACGTTGTCCGCCGCCATCGCCGGCCGGTCCATGCTGCTCATCCTCGATAACTTCGAGCAAGTCGTGGATGCGGCCCCCCTCGTGCGTTTTCTGCTGGGCGCCTGCCCCCGGCTCCACGTGATGACGACCAGTCGGATCGTGCTCCGCATCGCCGGCGAACACGAATTCCCCGTGCCCCCGCTGGCCATCCCGGATACCCCTCCGCCCGTCTCGCCCGAGGCCGCCCTCGCCTTCCCGGCCATCGACCTGTTTGTTCGTCGCACGCGGGCCATCCGGCCCGATTTCGCCCTGACGGATTCGAACGTGGCGGCGGTCGCCGGCATCTGTGCGCGCCTGGACGGCCTCCCGCTGGCGATCGAACTCGCGGCGGCTCGGACGCGCCTCTTCACGCCGGCGGCGCTGCTCGATCGGCTGCGCGACCGGCTCGACCTGCTTAAAACCACCCACCGCGATGGGCCCGAGCGCCATCAAACGCTCCGCCACGCCATCGCCTGGAGCTACGATCTGCTTCAACCCGCCGAGCAGGCGTTTTTCCGGCGCCTGGGACTTTTCATGGGCGATTTCTCCCTGGAGGCGGCGCAGCGACTCCTGGATGGCGCGGGGCACGAGCCGGCGGATGTACTCGATCTTATCGAAAAACTCGTCGACCACAGTCTGCTCCAACGGCGTGATTCCAACGACGAACCCCGCTTCTTGATGCTCGAAACGTTGGGCAGCTTCGCCCGAGAGGCGCTGCGCGAGGCCGGCGACTGGCCGGCCGGCCGGCACGCGCACGCCACCTACTTTCTCGAGGTCGCCGAACGCGCCGAAGACGAGCTCACCCGCCGCGACCAGTCCCGCTGGCTTCGCGCGCTGGAACGCGAATACGACAACTACCGGGCGATTTTGAACGAAGCCGGCGGAGCGGTGCCCTTGGCGATGGGCATGCGTATCGGAGCGGCACTCTGGCGGTTCTGGCTCGAGCGCCGGCATCTCCAGGAGGGCGTCTCGATCCTCGAACGCCTGCTGGGTCTGCACGACCCACAGGACCGATCACCGACCCGGGCACGCCTCCTCAACGGCCTCGGCACCCTGCTGCACAACCGGGGCGAAAACGTTCGGGCCCGCGCCTGTCTCGAGGAGGCGCTTGCCATCTGGGAAGAACGCGGCGACACGAGCGGCAGGGCGGCGGTCCTCAACAACCTCGGCTGGGTAGCCTGTGAACAAAGCGACCTCGCGACGGCGCGGCCGCTGTGCCAGGAGGGCCTCGCGGTGAATCGGACGCTGGGCCTGGCGCGCGGTACGGCGGTGGCGCTGAACAATCTGGGCTGGATCGCGCAGTACGAAGGTCGCTTCAGCGAAGCGGAGGAGTATCATCGGCGGAGCCTCGCCCACCGCCGGCAGGAGGGCGACCTGCGCGGCGCCGGCTTCGCGCTCAGCAACATCGCGTGGGCGCAACTATATCAGGGTAATCCGGAGGAGGCGTGGCGTTCGATCACGGAGGCCCGCGAAGCGCTCGAGCAGGCCGGCGACCGCACCATCCACATCTGGAACCAGTACATCACCTGCCTCATCCTCATCGAAACCGGTGATGTGGACGCCTGCCTCCGGCAGGCCGCCGCGGTAGCCGGCGAAAGCGAGGTCTCCGCCAATTTATCCATCATCGCCCTCACGAAGGTCGTCTGGGCGAGGGCGTTGATCGCAAGCGGCCGGCCCGAGGAGGCCGGCCCGCTTTTGGAACAGGCAGAACGTCTGTGGGCTACGATCCAGACCCCCTGGGGCCGGGCGCGATCCGCGCTGGTCGCGTTCGACCTCCACCGTGCGATGGCCCAGCCGGCGCTCGCCGGTCGAGCCATCCACAAAGCCCTCGACGAGGGACGACAGGCAGGCGATCGGCAGGCGCAACTTCAGGCACTCGAACGAGCGCTCACCCTACCCTCGTTCATGGAAACCGCCGTTTGCGCGCCTCTCGGAGCCGAAATCACGTGGTTGAGGGAGCGGCTGGGCATCCCGAGGATGCCGGTGGACGCATGGCTGACCGTATACCGTGCATCGGCCGGCAGGGAGTTGGCGGAATCGCCAGACGACGCCCTCGGGCGGTGCCTCCGCGAGGTGGTGGAGCGGCTGGAGGTCAGCAGCTAGCGCAGGGCTTGATCAGCGCCGTCATCCGCGGGGCCGCATCGAGGGGCAGGTAGTAGATTACCAGGAAATAGGTGTCTTCCGGCATCGATCGGTAGATGCGTTCGAAATCGGTGCGGTCCTTCACGAGCTGATCGGCCATCTCCACGATGACCATCCCGCCTCGGAGTTCGCTCTCGCGGTAGGCGATGCTCGACGGATCTATGTGCAACAACACGACGCCGTTGGACGCCGGGATCTCCAGGTCGCGCGCCAGTTCGTAGGTGAGATCATCCACGGCAAACCCCAGATCTCGCTCGAGCCGATCCCGCGTCGAATCGGATGCGACCAGGGGGAAGGCACGTGTGGAGGGGATAAAACGAGGGGGCGCCGGCACGGCGGAGGCGCTGGCAAGAATCGCGAGAGCGAAAAAGCCGGCCAGAGCGAGTTTACCGAATACCTTCATGGGTATGTCCTTCTCTGAGTGAGCGATTCGGACGCAGGGTGGGAGCCTGTGTACGGGGGGGCCACGGGGGGGTGTTGGCCAGAACGTATAAGCAGGGTATCGGCCGGAAACGATATAGTTTAAATAGGGGATCGCCCGTCATACAGGGGTTCTTAAGCGAATACCTTGGAACCGGGCCGGAAATAGCCGCAAGAGATACTGGTTTGCTTCTTGCTTTACCCGCACGAACCGGGGAACTTGCGTTGAAAAACCGGCAGAAATTGGCCTTTTTTTGCGTCTTTTTTTCCTGCCTGATGTGCTTTTTGAGGACCCTTTCCTGGGCGGCATGGGTAGGACGGAAGCGATACCACCGACGTCGTATTCAATTAAGAATCATCGGAACATGGATACAGTGAAGCTCAAGACGGTGAAGCTCAGTATCGATCAGAAAGAAATGGATCTTCCGATCGTGGTCGGGACCGAGCAAGAAGTGGGCATCGGCATCTCCAAGCTGCGCGGCCAGACGGGCGCGATCACACTGGATGTCGGGTTCGGAAATACCGGTTCTTGCCAGAGCGCCATCACGTATATCGATGGCGACCTGGGGATCCTCCGTTATCGGGGGTATCCGATCGAGCAGTTGGCCGAACAGTCCTCATTCACCGAAGTGTGTTACCTGCTCGTCAAGGGCGAACTACCGACGGCCGAGCAGCTGGCCGGCTTCGAGGCTCAGCTGAAGCGCCACAGCCTGCTCCACGAGGACCTTAAGAAGTTCTTCGAGGGCTACCCGGGAAGTGCGCATCCGATGAGCGTGTTGTCGAGCATGGTGTCTACCCTGTCGACCTTTTACCCGGAGTCCGACGCGCATGAGGATGTCGAATTAAACATCATCCGCCTCCTCGCCAAGCTGAGCACTATCGCCGCGTTCTCCTACAAAAAATCCATCGGTCAACCGTACGTCTATCCCCGGAACGCGCTGGACTATCCCAGCAACTTCCTGAACATGATGTTTGCGGTGCCATCCGAAAACTACGAGGTGAGTAAGACGCTCGCCGAGGCGCTGGACCTGCTGCTGATCCTCCACGCGGAGCACGAGCAGAACTGCAGCACCTCCACGGTGCGCATGGTTGGCAGCAGCGGCGCCAACCTCTTCGCCTCGATCTCCGCCGGCATCAACGCCCTCTCCGGCCCACTCCACGGCGGCGCCAACCAGGAGGTCATCGAGATGCTGAAGATGATCGTGGCCGACGGCGGGGACTACAAGAAATACGTCGAGAAAGCCAAGAACAAGGACGACGACTTCCGGCTCATGGGCTTCGGCCACCGCGTCTACAAGAACTTCGACCCGCGCGCCAAAATCATCAAAAAGGCCGCCGACAAGGTGCTCGACGAACTCGGCGTCGAGGACCCGCTACTCGATGTCGCCAAAAACCTCGAACGCATCGCCCTGGAAGACAGCTACTTCGTCGAGCGCAAGCTGTACCCTAACGTCGATTTCTACAGCGGCATCCTCTACCGCGCCATGGGCCTGCCGACCAACATGTACACGGTGATGTTCGCCATCGGCCGGCTGCCCGGCTGGATCGCCCAGTGGAAAGAACTCCGCCAGGACCCCGACACCCGCATCTTCCGCCCCCGCCAGATCTACATCGGCCCCACGGAACGGGATTACGTGCACGTCAGCAAGCGGTGATAGATGGTTAATTGTTAATGGTTGATTGTTAATGGTCAGTGATTAAACCACATCGACCATTGACGATCGATCATCGACCATCAATCATTCCCGCTCCAGGTAGATGCCTTCGCAGATGCGCGAGAGGTGATGGAGATCGGCCTGGCTGACGCGGGAAGCGAAAAAGGTAATCGTGTCGCTGATGTCTGGATGCATTTCCAGGAGCAGGGCGCGGCCTTTGTCGGTGATCGTGTGCAGCGCCACGCGCCGGTCGGTGTCGGATCGCCGGCGGTCCACCAGGCCGCGCTCCACGAGCCGGTCCATGAGGCGGGTGACGTCCGGGCTGCGGTCGATCATCCGGCCGTGCACCTCGCATCGGGGGTAGCCATCCGCCGGCGCCCCTCGTAAAATCCGCAGGATGTTGTACTGGCTGCGGGTGATGTCGTACTTCTGCGCCGCCCGTTCCAGCCGCTCGTTCATAAAGGACGCGGCTACCAGCAGATTCAGGGCGGCCTCCTGCGCTTCGCTCTCAAACGGAGCCTCCTGCTTGATCCATGTCTTAAGTCCTTCCGGCATCGCGCTCGTCCTCTGGTTTCTTGCCGGCCACGCCCGGGTATGAACACTCAGGTGTCCGCTCACAAACCCGGCGGCGTCAGCGTATGGGTTGTTGCCAAGATAACGTACGCGCCAGGTCGCACCAAGGGTCGGAATCGGTCAAAAGCGCAGATCCGATGAAAAGCGCGCCTCGGCGCGGGTACGCATCGGGATCATGCCGATGAGGTCGATGAGGTGATTGACCGAAAAGGGCTTCGCGAGAAAATACTCGGCGCCGGCCTGCTTGCTGCGCTTCCGGCTGAGGTCGTTGGGCATCCCGGTCATCATGACGATCGGGATGTGCCGCAACAAAGGGTCCCCCTTGATCGCCTGTAGCGTCGAAAATCCGTTCATCTCGGCCATACGGATGTCCAGGAGGACGATATCCGGGACGACTCCGGACGCGATGTCGAACCCTTCGCTGCCGTTGCTGGCCTCGAACACCTGGTAGCCGCGGTCCTCCAGGACAAAGCGAATCGTCCGGCGGAGCAGGGCATCATCGTCGATGATCAGAATGCTGGTACTCATGGGAGCGGAGGAATCGGTGAGAGGAGTGGGAGGCGCAGGCTCAGCCTGCCAGGACGGTGCGTACGAGGCGGAGCAGTTCGGAAGCGGTGTAGGGCTTCGCGAGGAAGTCGTGCGGAACAACGCCTACGCGATCGAGCACTTGCTCGCGCGTGATGCCCCCGCTGACGGCGAGGATGCGCGCCTCGGGGTCCATGTCGTACAGCGCCTGCATCAGACGCGCGCCATCGAGGCTCGGCATCATGATGTCGGTGATGACCGCGGCAATATCGCCGCGGTGCCGGGCGTAGGCTTCGAGGCCCAGCTTGCCGTCCGCCGCGAGGAGTACCCGGTAGCCGTTGTCTTCCAGGACGGATTGCGTAAGGGCGCGCATGGCCGGCTCGTCGTCGATCACCAGAATGGTTTCGCCCAGGCCGGCCGGCGCGGCGTCCGGATTCAGCGCCGCCGGCGCCCGCGCGAGGTCGACCGCCGGGAGGTAGACCCTGAACTGCGACCCGTGGGCGGGCTCGCTGTCGATGGCTATGTATCCACCGTGGCTCTTGACGATGCCGAGGGTAGTGGACAGGCCGAGGCCCGTGCCGCGGGCTTTGGTCGTAAAGAAGGGGTCGAAGATCTTGTCGATCACATCCTGCGACATGCCGGTGCCGCTATCCGTCACGGCGATCATCACGAAGCGGCCGGAACGCGCCTCGGGCAGGTAGCCGGCAGACACTTCGTCGAGCACGATATTCACGGCGCGAATACGGATCATACCGCCATCGGGCATGGCGTCGCGTGCGTTGATGCACAGATTCATCAACACCTGATGGAGCTGGGTGGCATCACCCTCGACACCCCAGAGGTTCTCGTCGGCATAGATACGCTGCTCGATCGTCGGGGGCAGCGCCTCGCTGATGAGGCTCTGCACTTCGTGGATGAGCCGGCGCACGTCCACCGCCACCCGCTCACCCTCGACGCCCCGGGCGAACGACAGCACCTGCCGCAGCAGATCCGCCCCGCGCTGCGACGAAGCCTCGAGGGTGTCGAGCAACTGGAGGCTCCGCTCGTCCGCGGTGCGGTTGCGCAGCAGCTGGACGGACATCATGATCGGGCCGAGGATGTTGTTCATGTCGTGCGCGATGCCCCCGGCGAGGGTGCCCAGGCTTTCCATACGCTGGGAACGCAGGAGCTGGGTTTCGAGGGTGCGGCGCTCGGTGATGTCGGTATTCACCACCAGGATGTCGCCAGGCAGCTCGGGCGCATCGCGTAGCGACGTCCACCGGCTCTGGACGGCCACCTCTTCGCCGTTCTGGGTAAACTGGCGCAACTCGCCGGCCCAGGCGCCATGCTCGCGCATCGTGGCGAGCGCCCGGTCGAACCGGGTGTCGCCGGCGTCGTGCAGGAGGCTGCGCGCGCTCTGCCCGATCGCCATGTCGCGCGGCCAGCCGTAAAGCTGCCGGGCACGCTGGTTCCAGAACAGGATGTCGCTCTCGCGCCCGAGGATGTAGATTGCGTCCTGCGTGACGTCCAGCAACGCATCCGCCGTCGCCCGTGCGCGCTCGGACGACGCCAGCAGGGCGAGGTCCTCGAGCATCTTGCACTGATCGGTCGACAGGGCGCGGGGCACGATGTCGAGCAGACAGAGCCGGCTCGCGTCCGCCCCGCCGGGGATGGGGAATGCAGCAAAAAAGCGATACCCGAGCGACTCGCCAAATACGGGGATAGTCTCCTGGATCAGGTCGTAGAGCACGACGGCTTCCTCAAGACCGTCCCCTCCAGGCAGATCCGCGGCGCGAAGGGAGGTATGGGGTTCCAGCCCAGACGAAGCGACGATGTGTTGGGCATCGCCCTGACCAAAAATGACGACCGCCACCGGCACACCAGCCGTTCGGGCAGCGAGGCGGGCCAGACGATGAAACGACTCATGACGGGGCGACAACGCGAGGCGCGCGGAGGGCTCCAGCTCGACCTGCATATGGGTAGGGGGCCAGTGGGGAGGACATCAGAAGGCTCCCCCGAGTATCGACCGTGTATCGCGCTCGCTTAAACCCGCGCGCCCAGGGGTCAATCTTCTTCCGTGGAGGCTCCGCTCAGCAGGTACAAAACGGCCATGCGTACGGCGACGCCGTTGGTCACCTGGCTGAGAATGACGGCGCGCTCGTGGTCCACCACCTCGGAGGCCAGCTCGACCCCGCGATTCACAGGCCCCGGATGCATCACGATCAGGTCCGGATGGGCCTCCATATCCTCCATCTTGAGCCCAAACTGCGTGTGGTACTCGCGCAGGCTGGGGAAAAGGCTGGCGCCCTGGCGTTCGAGCTGGATGCGGAGCGCCATCGCCACGTCGCATCCCTCGAGGGCCTCGGCAAGCCGGTGCGTCACCCGGACGCCCATCTGCTCGATGCCGACCGGGATGAGCGTGCTCGGACCGCAGAGCGTGACGTTGGCGCCGAGGCGGGTGAGGGCGAAGATGTTGGATCGGGCAACCCGGCTGTGCGTGATGTCGCCGATGATGGCCACGTTGAGGCCTTCGAAGGAAGGGAAGCGGTCGGAGATGGTAAGACAGTCGAGCAACGCCTGGGTGGGATGCTCGTGGGCGCCGTCGCCGGCGTTGATGACCACCGAATCCACGCACCGGGTGAGAAAGTGCGCCGCGCCGGGCGAACGGTGGCGGATGACCGCCATATCCACCTTCATGGCCTCGATGTTCTGGGCAGTATCCTTGAGCGACTCGCCCTTTGACACCGACGAGCCCGAGGCCGAGAAGCTGATCGTGTCGGCTGACAGGCGTTTCTCGGCGAGTTCAAACGAGATGCGCGTGCGGGTAGACGACTCAAAAAAGAGGTTGACCACGGTGACCCCGCGTAACGAGGGTACCCGCTTGATCGGCCGATCCAGTACGTCGCGAAAGTGGCGCGCCGTTTCCAGGATCAACTGAATCTCGTCGGCGCCATAGGTGGCCAGGCCGAGCAAATGACGATGACGTAAGGCGGTCAGCGGGGGTGTCGTCTCCAGACCTGTGGCGGCGGTCATCGATATCAGGTGTTGAGCGGGCGGTCTTCCAGACGCGCGAGTGGGTTTTCTACAAGCCAGACGCCCTCGCGTCCGTCGATTTCCTGGAGCCGGACGCGCACCTCCTCGCCGGGGATAGTGGGCACCTGCCGGCCCACGATATCCGCGCAAATGGGCAGCTCGCGCAGCCCCCGATCCACGATCACAAGAAACTGTACCGAGGCGGGCCGCCCCATATCCATCAAAGCGTCGAGGGCAGCGCGCGCCGTTCGGCCAGTGTATAATACGTCGTCTATCAAGACGATATGCCGGCCCGCGATGTCAAACGGAATATCGGTTTCGCGAACCCTTGGCTGCTTGAGGCGCAGGCGAAAATCGTCCCGATACATCGTGGCGTCGAGGACACCCACGGGTACGTCCAGCCCCTCGATACGCCGAATTTTCTCGCGAAGGCGCCGTGCAATGTACACCCCTCGCTTATGCAACCCGACCAATCCCACGCCGGCATCCCGGCTGGCAGTCGGATCGAAATGCTCCAGGATCTGCCGGGCCATGCGTTCCAGCGTACGGTCCAGATCCCGCTCATCCATTAATTGCGCTTTGATGCGATCTTGCGGCTCCATGGTATGGAAGGTAAGAAAATTTGTTGTGCCGTCCGTTGCCCCGCGCCGTGAAAAATGTTGCGGGGCGAGAAGCAAGCTTACACCCCCCTGGCCCCCCTCGGAAC
>JAWXAX010000111.1 GCA_034439735.1 Rhodothermales bacterium
TGCCAGTCTGATGGCTGGATTACTTCGTAAGTCGCTTCGCTCGTTTCCCGCCTTCGCGGGAGCCTGCCCCCGGCTTTGACCGGGGGATGACGATGCCTTGGATTGTGGAAATCCCAACAGTCTCTGAACGTTCAACCGCGATCCTTAAACCAAATACCTTGCACCTCAAACCTTAAACCGCGAGACTACGCCGCTCCCAGCACCTGCTGCAGCCGCTTTTTGTTGTTCGCGTAGTTCATCGCCGTTTCGCCGGAGATCTTGCCGGCTTTGAGCAGCGCCGCCAGATCCTGCTCCAGCGTCACCTGGCCCTGCGCGCGGCCTTCCCACATCATCTGGTAGATCTCGTTTACGTTGCCGCTCTTGATGGCCGCGCGGGCAGAGGGCGTCATCCAGAGAACCTCCTTGACCATGATGCGGCCGCCGCCGACCAGCGGGACGAGCTTCTGGCTGATGATGCAGCGCAGCACGTCCGCCAGGCGGTAGCGGATGCGTTCCTGCTCGTCCGAGCCGTATTCACCCACGATGCGGGATATACTCTCGATGGCCGAACTCGTGTGGAGGGTGGAAAAGACCTTGTGACCCGAGTCCGTCACTTCGATGGCAGCGGAGATCGTCTTCGGGTCGCGCATTTCCCCGATCACGATGATGTCGGGGTCCTGGCGGAGCGACTGGACGACGCCGTCGCTGAACGAGCCGACGTCTTTCCCCACTTCACGGTGGCGGACGATGCAGCGTTTCGATCCGTGCATGTATTCGATCGGCTCGCCGATGATGACGATGTGGCCGGCGGTGCGGCTGTTATTCGCATCGATGATGGCGTCGAGCGTGGCGCTTTTGCCCGACCCCGTGACGCCCGTCACCAGCGTCAACCCATCGCGGACATGTTCGAACAACAGCCCCTTCTGGATGGTCGGATGGAAGCCGAGCGCCTCCATGCTCCTCAGTTCGTTCGAGATGGCGCGGACGTTGAGGGCCAGGTTGTCGCTGTCGAAATAGATCGTCATACGAAACCGGTGCCACTCGCCATTGTCCTTGCCGGCCATGAGTTGGTAGGACAAATCGACCGCGAAGTTCTTGAGCAGGTTCATCGTCTGCACTTCGCTCAACATGTTCAGGAAAAACACGTTGCAGTCGGCCGGCGAGTAGTTACCCAGCTTGCTATACGGCTTTTTATCGCCATGCACGCGGTACCAGACGTTGGTCCGACACGACTCCCCACCCATGTCCAGGTCGCTCGCGTTGATCCGGATCATGTGCCGGACGAGCCCTTCCAGATGCTTCGTGATGTCGGCGCGCTGGTTCTCGTCGAGGCTGCGAAGCGCCTTGGCGACGCCCTTCAGATTGTCGATGCCGCGTAGCGATCGAGGCACGCGTTGCAGGACTTCCTCGCAGGCGGCTGGCGGATACGGGGCGATCTGGGCCTCGGAAACCACAGCCGAGCGCTCAACTCTGGCGCCAGGGGACGTAAGGACCGCCGCGTCGCCGGAGGCGTCGGCATCGGAATAGGGATTCATACCGTCGGTTGGGAAACGGTGGCGAGGGAGTGGCGGGAGCACGCCAGGGCGGCTCCGGCGCACGAACGCAGGGTGGGTATAGAGAGGATCGACGGTCGACGTGAAAGGTTAAGCGGCCGGCTTCAAGCCAGCGCCGGCCGACAGCCTACGGACTTCAGAAAGGCGATGGAGATCTCGTTGAACGCATCCGGCTGGTCTACATTGCAGACATGCCCCGAGTCCGCGATAATCTGCAACACGCTGTTCCGGTGGCGCGCCACGAGCGCGCGGACCGGCGGGAGGAAGAGGTGATCCTCCTCCCCCATCAGGTAGAGCGTCGGCGCCGGCAGCTCGCGCTCCCGATAGAATCTCAATAACGGGTTTAGTTCGTACGTGAGCCGGAACCAGCGGAGGAATTCTTTCTGGCAGACCTTCCGCGCCTCGCCGATGAACAGCAGGCGGGACTCGCGGTGCCGTTTGCGGGGCATGATGATCCAGGCGAACAGGCTGTAGAGCCAGAGGTATGGCATCACCCGTTTGAACAGATTGCCCAGGCCGACGAGGAAGCGGGATCGGATGTCGAGCCGGACGATCGCCCCGCCGAGCACGGCGGACTGGATGCGGCCTGGGGCGAGTTCCGCCAACACACGGATGATGAGCGAGCCGAGCGAAATGCCTATAAAATGGGCTTTTTTGATGGCCAGATGATCGAGCACTTCGATGATCTCCCGACTGATCTCCTCGAACGAATAGGTGCCGGGATGGCGCTGATCGATGTGGTCCTGCGACTTCCCGTGGCCGCGCAGATCCAGCAGAAGGACGTTAAAATGGGCTTTATACGCCCGGATCTGCTTGTACCAGATGGACGAGCTCCCGCCGGCGCCGTGGACGAACACCACCCAGTCGCGGCTCGGATCGGATTCGTGTTTTTTATAGTAGAGCATCGTCCTTAACCCTTAAACATCGAACCATGAACCACCCTGCGCCAGAACAGCCAATCCTTTTGCGCGTTGAGAAGCGATATGTTTCCTCACGCCGGCATCAGCCGGCGATCAGCCCAGTGGATCCCATGAACGTCGACCGACTATCCGGCCTGCTCTTTTTGGTGCTCTTCGTAGCCGCCGGCTGCGCATCAACCGACCCGACCCCATCGGCCACGACGGTAACGGCTTCCCCACCCGTATCGGTCGCCAGCGCCTCCCCCTTAGCCGATGCACTCCCCCTGGATCCCGCCGTGCGGGTCGGCCAGCTGCCCAACGGGCTCAGGTACTTTATCCGCCACAACGAAGAACCCCGCAACCGGATGGAGATGCGGCTCGCCATCGACGCCGGCTCCCTCCTGGAGGCCGACGACCAGCGCGGACTGGCCCACTTCCTCGAACACATGCTCTTTAACGGAACCCGCCGCTTCGAAAAAAGCGCGCTGGTGGACTTCCTCGAGCGCACCGGCATGCAATTCGGGGCCGACGTCAACGCCTACACATCGTTCGACGAAACCGTCTACGAACTCACCATCCCGGCCGACAGCGCCGAAATCGTCGCCCGATCCTTCGATGTACTGGAGGACTGGGCGGCCTACGCCACCCTCGACGCCGAGGAGATCGATAAAGAGCGCGGCGTGGTCGTCGAAGAATGGCGTCGCAGCACTCAGAACGCCGGCGGGCGGATTCGCGAAAAGACCCTCCCGGTGCTCCTGCACGAGTCCCGCTACGCGACCCGCCTCCCCATCGGCGACACCACGACGATCCGGAACGCCCCTCGCGAGGTCATAGAGCGCTTCTACCGGCACTGGTACCGGCCCGATCTCATGGCTGTCGTGATCGTCGGCGATATCGACGTTGACGCCATCGAGGCGGAAATCCAAACCCACTTCGCCCATCTCCCCAATCCCGCCGACGCCCCGGCGCGAGCCACCTACCCGGTGCCGGGCCATGCCGAACCGCTCTACGCCATCGTCACGGACCCCGAGTATCCGTACACGACGGTAGCGACCTACTACAAGCATAACGCCCGCTCGTTCGAGACCGTGGCCGACTACCGGGACCGAATCGTCGCGGGCCTGTTCGACAGCATGCTCAACAAGCGGCTCAGCGAGATCGCCCAGCAGTCGGCCCCCCCGTTTGTCGGCGCGAGCGTTTCGCAGGGCGCTATGGTGCGTTCGTCGGCCTTCCACAGCCTGGGCGCCCAGGTGCAGGAGGACGGCATACTCGCGGGCCTCGAGGCCCTGCTCGTCGAGGCCCGGCGCGTGCGCGAACATGGCTTCACGGCCTCCGAGCTCATGCGCGATAAACAGGAGACCGTACGCGCCTACGAGCGGGCGTTCAACGAACGCGAAAACACACAGTCCGCCCGATTCGCCAACGAATACGTCGCCTACTTCCTGGAATCCGAGCCGACGCCGGGCATCGCGTACGAATACGACCTCGTCCGCCAGCTCATACCGGACATCACGCTGGCCGACGTCAACCGCCGCGCCGCTGAGTTGATATCGGACAGCAATCGGGTGATGCTGGTCACGATGCCCGAAAAAGCCGGCCTCGTCCCGCCCTCAGAAGCGGACCTTGCCGCCGTCTTCGCCGCCGCCGAAAGCACACCGATCACGCCGTGGGTCGATGCCGTGAGCGAGGCCCCCTTGATGGCCAGCCTTCCCACACCGGGCTCGATCGTCGAGCGGACAGGGATCGACTCGCTGGACGTCACCGCGCTCACGCTTTCGAATGGCATCCGCATCTACCACAAACCCACCGACTACAAGGACGACGAGGTGCGCTTCAGCGCCACCAGCCCGGGCGGCACCTCGCTCGTGGACGACGATGCGTACTTCACCGCGTCGAGTGCAGCGATGCTGGTAGGGCAGAGCGGAGTGGGTCCGTTCGACCCCATCGAGCTCGAAAAGGCCCTCTCCGGCAAGGTGGTCTCGGTGGCGCCGTTTATCAGCTCGTACGACGAAGGCCTGGGCGGCGGCGCTGCGCCCGCCGACCTCGAAACCATGTTCCAGCTCATCCACCTCTACTTCACGGCCTCGCGGGTGGACAGCTCGGCCCTGACGTCCTACCAGAACCGAATGCGCGCCTACCTGCCCAATCGGGCCTCGACGCCGCAGGGGGTCTTCCAGGACTCGCTCGTCCAGGCCCTCTACGCCGGCCACCCGCGCGCCCGCGTCCCCACGCTGGATATGGTGGAGACGCTCGATCTCGATGCCGCCCACCGGTTCTATCAGGACCGCTTCGCCGACGCGAGCGATTTTATCTTCACGTTTGTAGGCAACTTCGATCCGGACACCCTCGAAGCGCTGGCACAGACCTACCTGGGCAGCCTGCCGGCCCCGCGCCGAGGCGATGCCTGGCGGGATGTCGAACCGTCGATTCCGAACCGCCTCGTCGATGTTTCCGTGAGCAAAGGCATCGCGGACCAGAGCCAGGCGCTGCTCATTTTCCACGGGCCGACGGACTACACCCGCGAGAGCCGGCACGCCCTCCGGTCCATGGTCGATGTCTTTAACATCCTCCTCCGCGAAGACCTCCGCGAGGCGCGCGGCGGGGTGTACAGCGTTTCCGCCCAATCCAGCATCGACGAGAAGCCCCGACCTGAGTACCAGATCTCGGTCAGCTTCACGTGCGACCCCGCGCGCGTCGATGAGCTCGTCGCCGCCGTGTTCGATCAGATCGAGTCGCTCAAAACCCTCGGATCCTCCCCCGAAAACCTGGAGAAGATCAAGGAGCAGCAACGCCGGAGCCGGGAGACGCAGAAGGAGACCAACGGCTTCTGGACGGGGATTCTGGATTTCTACAGCACCCATCCCGACGAGGACTGGCTGGACGTCTTCCGCTATGAGGAGATGATCGAAGCCATCGACGCCGGCGACATCCAGGCCGCCGCGCGGCAGTATTTCGACGAAAGCCGGTACGTCCGCGCCGTGTTGTACCCCGAGGCCGCGCCCGTCGCGCCCGGCTCGAATTGACGTGTTGCCACCCCCTGAACCGGCTGCACGTCCGCCCCATGCCAATGCCGGCCTGGCAGGACGAGGTTTGCGTCGACACCTCGCCGTCCGGCCATAACGGACTTCTCGCCTGGCGTGAGTTTGTCGTCCGCGACGCGGCCCGGCTCGGCGACCGCATCACCTCCGAGGTACAGGGTGATGGCATGCGGTATGACTATGCGCTGTACCGGTTGGAGGGGGATACGCGCCGGCTACTCGCCGTGACGCGTTCCTCTTACCCGGGATCAACCCCGTAAACATAGTGTCGGCTTTCGCATCCACTTTGCGCCTTTAGAATCAGTGTCCCCGTTCACAAGCACCATTCCAGAGGGAAAGATCATGGCTGTAGTGTCCGATTTCACGATAATCCACGGCGTCAGTACCGGTATCACAATGGGAGACGGTGGCTTCCATCCTGTATTCGAGACCACGTTCAACACCGGCGGCCGGCACAGCGTAGGCCATGCCTTCATCACATTCATGGTCCGTGGCCTCACGGTAGCCACACAAGCGCCGTTGATCCGAATCAACAACGTGGATGTCGGGAGAATCGCCCCCTATACCGGGGCCAACGCGCAGCACTGGTTTACGCAAACGATCAACATCTCTGGCGGCGCGCTGAACAACGGCAACAACGAGTTTGAGGTCCATGCCGCCACCAGCGAGAACGCCGCGGGGACATACGACGACTACGTGCTCAAAAACATCATGTGCTTTTTCCAGCAGGATGTATAGACGGCCGGTGCGTACATTCGGGTCCGGACCAACAATCCGACCCTATGTCGCAAGTGATCGACCTTGAACGTCACCTCTCTGGCGCCCACGTCCGCCTCGAACCGCTCCACCCGGACCACCTGGATGCGTTGTGCGCCGTCGGGCTCGACCCCGATCTCTGGCGCTGGATCCCTATTCAGGTCCACACCCGCGACGACATGGCCGCGTATATCCTCGCCGCCCTCGCCGGCCGAGATCGGGGCGACATGGTTCCATTTGTCATCATCGACCCGCAAACCCGGCAGGTGGTGGGAAGTACGCGGTACATGAACATGGACCTTGCGAACCGGCGCGTCGAGATCGGATCGACGTGGGTGGCGGGGCCGTGGCAACGAACGGCGGTCAACACCGAGGCGAAGCTCCTGCTGCTCCGCCATGCCTTCGAGGAGCTGGGCTGCGTCCGCGTAGAACTCAAGACCGACGCCTTAAACGAGCGATCCCGACGCGCCATCTTGCGGCTGGGGGCGAAGGAAGAAGGAACGCTCCGGAAGCACATGGTCACGGCTTCCGGGCGGATTCGCGACACCGTCTACTTCAGCATTCTCGATACCGAATGGGAGGCTGTTCGCGCCGGCCTGGAAGCGAAGCTGACACCCCCCTGAGCCCCGTCGTTCGGACACGATACCTCGTGTCCCATCCCCTCCCCGACTTCAGAATACAAACGTCACCCCCAGCTGCGGCGCCACCAGGTCAGTCCGCGAGCGCTGGACATCGAACGTGACCTGCCCGTTTTCGCGGCGGATCGAGCCGCGTTTCAGGTACTCCGCGTTGCCGCCGAGGAGGTATTGCACGCCGGCATGGAGTAGAAATGAGGTCGTGCGCCCCGTCTCGCTGGTGCTGCTGCCCAGGTGGAAGTCCACGCCGGCGCCGGCGCCGTAGCTCGCGGTGAAGTCGTCGAAGTTCGTCGAAGAGGCTACGTCTTCGTCGGACCCGATGTCCTTGATCGACGTGCTGGTAAACA
>JAWXAX010000112.1 GCA_034439735.1 Rhodothermales bacterium
GCGGCGTCCCGTTTCGAGGCCTTGCCGGCGCCGCCGATGGCGTCGGATCGCTGTCTGCCGTATGCTGTCCTCCATCAGGGCATACGAGCCGGCCGGCTCTGGGCCGCGGCGGTGTCGGGGCGGCAGGTGGTCGGGTTTGCACTGGCGGACATCGTAGCCCATACGGCCTTCTTAAGCGAGATCGATGTGCTGCCCGCCTATGGACGCCGGGGCATCGGTCGGGCGCTCATCGAACGTGTGGAGGCTTGGGCGCGGGAAACAGGCTTCGACCGGTTGTCCCTCACCACCTTTCGCGACATCCCCTGGAACGGACCGTACTACGCGCGACTGGGCTTCCGCGAACTGACCGAAGAGCAGCTTTCGGACGACCTTCGCGCGGTGCTCGCCGCCGAACGGGGTCATGTCCTCGCCGGCTGGGTGCGGGTGGCCATGACAAAAGCGTTGCGAGGAGACCTCCTGGCAACCTGACGCAGGGGGTACAAAACATCTCCCAAAGTCCCTGTATGAGCGAAAGAACCTATTCGGAAGACGAGATGGCCGCCCTGCTCGAGCGCGCGGCGGAACTCCAGGCACACTCTGCCCGCCCTGCTCCCGCAGCGGGCGCGCACAGCATAACCCGAAACGCCATGCCCCGACTTATCCCGTTTCTGCTGCTTACCTGCATCGCGACCGCTCCTTTACGAGCGCAGGAGGCCTCGTTTACTATCCCCGACGAGATCGTCATCGAAAGCGGCAGATTATCGGTCGTGTTTGTCGATGGGGTAACGGAACATGACGCGGTCTCCTGGTTGCGGGAGGCCGACTACGAGCCGATAGTCGTCCAGTTTGCGGATGTCGTGGCCCAGGTGCAGTCGAGCGAGCCCTTTTCGGAGGCCCGCGTCCGCGCCCTGCGCGATCGCGCGGAGGTGGCCAGCGTCGAATCGACCACCGCGCCCCGCTGGGGCAGCGATGGCCTCGGGGTGCCGGCATTTTTTGTCCTCGTCGTCCGCTTCCACCCACCCACCGGCGAGGAGGCCGTCCGCCGCCTCATCGAGGAGACGACCGGACTGTCCCCATTCGAGGTGACCAAGATCCCGAACGACGTCGAAATCCGGGTGCCGGAAGGGGAGGAGACGATGGTGATCGAGACGTTGCAGGAAAATCCGTGGGTGGACTATGTGACGTATGTGGCTGTTATTGAGGGGTGAGAATGCACAAACGACTCCTTTTCCTCATCCTGTTCGTCCTCGCCGGCTGCGACGGCGTCGATCCTCCCGAAAACCTGGCGACGGAAGTGACGCTGCTCGTCGTCTACACCCCGGATGCAGCCGCGGCGGCGGTGGACATCGACGCGGCGATCGCGGCGGCGGTGGCGGAGACCAACGTCGTCTTCGCCAACAGCCGGGTCGATGTCGCGCTCACGGTGGTGGGCGCGCGGGAGATTGAGTATACCACGACGGAGCGCTTGCAGGATCTGGCCTACCTCGTGGGGCGGGAGGATGGCGTGCTGGACGAGGTACATACGCTGCGTGACGAGGTGGAGGCGGACCTCGTGGCGCTGTTCACGAACGATCCGGCGTCGACGATCAACGCGGCGGTGATGGCCACGCCGGCCACGGCCTTTGTCGCCATCTACTGGCGGCAGGCCGGCGCCACGGGGTACGCCCTGGCGCACGAACTCGGCCATCTGTTTGGCGCCCGCCACACGCCGGACAGCGATCCCCTCGCCCTCCCGCTTCCTTACGGGCATGGTTTTCGAAACGAGACGTACCGGACCATCATGGCGAACGGCCCCCAGACCCGCGTGCCGTATTTTTCGGGTCCCGACCAAGTGTATCTGGGCGTCGTCCTGGGAGATTCGGCACTGAGCGATGTCGCCCGGCTGTTGCGTGAGACGGCCGTCTATGTCTCGAACTTCCGGGGGTCTCAGACTGAAACCGCGTTTGTCCCGCCGGGCACCTGGCCTATCGTAAATCCGTGAACGTGGATCCTGGTCCCAAAATCGCCGGCTCGCGTTTCTCAACTTGGCCGCTCGTACATTAAGCGCGCTCTGGACGACCGCCCCCTCCGGCAGGTCCTGCTTTACCCACCGATTGACTGCTGTATGAAAGACTGGTTGGGCCGGCTCGCGGCCGGCATGTTTTTTATCGCGTTGGCCGCCGGCTGCGCCTCTCCCGGATTGGATCGTCCTTTCACCATCGAAACCGGCACCATCGTCGGGGCCGTAGGATCCGATCCTTCCGTACATGTCTTCAAGGGTATCCCCTTTGCCGCGGCGCCGACCGGCGATTTGCGGTGGCGTGCCCCTCAGCCCCCTAGGCCCTGGATGGGCGTTCACCACGCGGACACATTCGGGGCGAGCTGCATCCAGAATATCCAGGGGTCCCGTGTGCCATGGACGGAGGAATTCATGGTCCAGGGCGAGATCAGCGAGGACTGCCTGTTCCTGAACATCTGGACGGGGGCTGAGTCCGCCCGGGAGCGCCGGCCGGTGCTGGTCTACATCCACGGCGGCGGGTTCTCGGAGGGATCGGGGGATGTTAAGATCTACGACGGGGAGGCGCTCGCGAAAAAAGGCATCGTCGTCGTGACGGTCAACTACCGGATGGGGGTGCTAGGCTTCATGGCGCACCCGGAGCTGACCGCCGAAGCCGGCGCCTCGGGCAATTACGGCCTGATGGATCAGGTGGCCGCGCTCGAGTGGGTGAAGCGCAATATCGGGGCGTTTGGCGGGGACCCGGACCGGGTGACCGTAGCCGGCCAATCCGCCGGCGCCTTCTCCGTCCACTATCTCACCGCGTCTCCGATGGCGGCCGGCCTCTTCCATCGGGCCATCCTCCAGAGCGGCCCGGGTACGATCGCGGGCATCGGCCGGCTTGCCACGCCCGCCCGAGAAACAGCCGAAGGAACAGGCCTGGCTTTCGCCAAAGCGTACGGGGCCGATTCACTGGCCGCCCTTCGCGCCCTGTCGTGGACAGATCTCACGACACCCCGCGAAGGCGCTCCGCCGGCGTTTTTCTGGCCGATCATCGACGGCGCGTTCCTCACCGAGGACGTGCCCCGTGCCTTCCAGGCCGGCCGTCAGCACGACGTGCCCACCCTGGCCGGCTTTAACGCCGATGAGGGCAGCGCATTTATGGCGGATATCTACCACGCCATCACCCCCGATGCGTTTGCCACGATGGCTCGCAGCCGCTTCGGCGACCGGGCGGAGGATTTTCTGGCGCTGTATCCCGCCGGCAGCGACTCCGAAGCGACCGCTTCCGTCCAGGCCTATGCCCGCGAAAGCGCCGTGACCGCGCTCATCCACTGGTCCACCCTCCGCGCCGCTACCGCGAAAACGCCGAGTTATCTCTATTATTTCGAACGCGCCATTCCCTGGCCCGAGCATCCCGAGTTCGGGGCGTTCCACACCGGCGAGGTGCCGTATGTATTCAACAACCTCTCGTTGCTGAATCGCAACTGGGAGGCATCGGACAGCCTGCTGGCCGATCAGGCCTCGTCCTACTGGGCCAATTTCGCCTCCGCAGCGGATCCAAACGGCGCCGGCCTGCCGGCCTGGCCGGCGTTCGGCGCGCAAGAAGAGGCCCTCATGAATCTCGGCGTCGTCACCGCGCCCCGTCCGCTGCCGGATCAGGCCCGGCTGGACTTCTTCCTCCAGTTGCTGGATGCCCCATAATGACGCGCGGCCTACCCGAACACCGGCTCGCGCTCGAAACCGTCCATGACGCCGCGCGCACGATCGACCCGGTTTTTCTCCAGAGTCCGCAGTATGCCTGCGAGCCGCTGCAGGACGCGCTGGGCGTGGCGGTTTCCCTTAAAGTCGAATCCATCAACCCGATTCGCTGCTTCAAGGGCCGGGGGGCGGACTATCTGGTGGCGCGCCGCGCTTCCGATGCGCCGCTGGTCACGGCCAGCGCCGGCAACTTTGGCCAGGCCATGGCCTATGCCTGCCGAACACACGGCGTGCCGCTCACGGTGTATGCCGCCGTCACCGCCAACCCGCTCAAGCTGGACCGCATGCGCGCCCTGGGCGCCGAGGTGATCCTCGCGGGCGTAGACTTCGACGCCGCGAAAGAGGTCGCCCGCGCCGCCGCGGCGGTCTCGGGCGCGCGGTTTGTAGAGGATGGA
>JAWXAX010000113.1 GCA_034439735.1 Rhodothermales bacterium
CCGCGCATGCGCGGCCAGGCGGGGGTGGTCGACCTTCAGATCCGCCGTCAGCGGCGTGAGGCTGGCGGCGTAGACGCCGTCGGGCAGGCGATGCTCCATGGGATGGGACGATGAAGTGTACGGCGGCGACCCGCCGCGTAGCGGGTCGCCGGCGGAAAGGTATACGCCCCGCTCCGAAACGTCAACAGCCCCGCTACGTTACACCAGAAGCGATCGGGCCGGCATCTCAAAAAGAGATCCACCGACCCCGCGCCGGGCTCGAAGGGGTAAAATTCCACCTATCAGCGCCGGCATATTATTTGAGCCGGGCCGGGTTCGACCCGGAGGACACCCGCCCTACCGTTTCACCTACCCATCCTGTACATCATGTCAACAACGCGCTTATTATATCGATTTACCTATTTCTTGATCGCCTTGATCGTCGTCACCTCCGCCGGCTGTGACAGCAACAAAGACGAAGCCGGAGACGCCCCGGACCTCTTCCCGGCCGAGGCGTTCACCATGCAGACCGATCTGTTTAACCAGAATCTCGCTCCCAAGCAGGCTGTGGGCATCAATTTCGCCGCCGCCGCGCTCCGGGTTTGGCCGGTCTCTCTGGCGCTTGGAGCCAACCTCATCATCCCCTCCGCCCTGACGACTTCGGCCCTCCAGGCCGAGGCGGTTTCGGAGGATGACTCGTGGGTCTGGGCGGCCACGGCTGTCGCCAACGGCGTCAGCACCGCGTACAGTCTTATTGGCACCCGCCACGATGAAGGGACCGACTGGAGCATGCGGATCACCGTGCAGGGCGGCATGGGCGGCGAGACGCTGGATGACTTCGAGCTGTTTACGGGGCGGACGACCGACGACGGCGCCTCGGGCAACTGGAGCCTCTTTTACCCGATCGACGGCGTCTCGACGAATGTCCTGAGCGCCGAATACGCCATCGTCAGCGAGACGGAAAAGACGATCACCTACACCATTCCGGTAACCGCGGAAGACAACGCCGGCGACACCATCGAATATGCCGAGATCGACAGCTTGAGGACGTTCGACTGGTTGCAGGCCGCCGCCAGCATCCAGCACTTCGTCACCTGGAGCGCATCCGACAGCACCGGCTCGATCACTGCTTCTAATTTCCGCTCGGGCGTCAAGAGCTGCTGGGATTCCTTGCTCAACGACACCCCCTGCCCCGCGGAGACCCGTTTACCCTGAACGATGTCACACAATGACCCATAAATGAACCCTCCGCGCGTTCCCGCACGCGTGGGGGGTTTTTTGATATGCAGCTGACCCTTTCCTCAGACAAACGCGCCTGCGGCATGGCCGCGGCGGAAGCCGGCGCCAGGCTCCTGCGCGCCGCCCTGGATCGGGCGGGACACGCCACGATCGTGCTGGCCACCGGCGCTTCGCAGTTCGAGATGCTGGCTCATCTGGCGAGCCTGCCCGACATCGCCTGGCAGCGGGTGACGGCGTTCCACCTGGACGAATACGCCGGCCTTCCCATCAGCCACCCGGCCTCATTCCGCAGATATCTATGGGAGCGATTCGTCCGGATCCTCCCCCTGCCCCTCCGCGCGATCCATTATATCGACGCCGAGATCGACGCTACCGCGGAAGCCATGCGTCTTTCCGAACTGATTGCCGGGCATCGCGTCGATGTAGGCTTTGTGGGAATCGGCGAAAACGGGCACCTCGCGTTTAACGACCCGCCCGCGGATTTCGAGACGACAGCGCCCTACCTTGTCGCGACGCTCGATGAAGCGTGCCGCCGGCAGCAGCTGGGAGAAGGGTGGTTCGCGACGCTGGGGGACGTGCCGCGGACGGCTGTATCCATGTCGGTCCACCGGATCATGGCCAGCGAAGCGATCATTTGCACGGTCCCTGAAGCCCGAAAAGCGCATGCGGTGCGCGGTGCGGTGGAGGGGCCCGTCACGCCGGCGGTGCCGGCGTCGATCCTGCAGCGTCATCCGCAATGTGGGATCTTCCTGGACGGCGAGGCCGCGGCGAGGCTCAGCCGCTGACCGGATAAGAGGTCTGGAATCTACCGATTTCGATAAAAGAGGATGCCGCCGCTGTCTCCCCCGACAAACAGGTCCAGGTCACCGTCGCCGTCGATATCCACAAAAGCGGGGGTAGCCAGCGCCGGCATGGGGAGAGGCAACAGTTCAGGCTCCGCCGTGAACTCCATCACCTCCGGCGTTCCCACATTGCGAAAGAGCATCAACTCGCCCTTCTCCCGGCCGACGAGGAGGTCGTAGTCCCCATCGCCCTCGATATCCACCAGCGCAGGGAAACTGCGGCGGCCGCCGTCGATCTCCATGAACTCGTCGGAAACCAGCGTGAACGCAGGTTTCTGCGGGGTGCCGTCGTTGCGATAGAAGTTGATCGTGCCCGAGGCTTCGCCGGCCATGAGATCGAAGTCGCCGTCGTTATCGAGATCGGCCAGCGCCGGCGTGCTGTTGCTGCCGCGCGAGAGCGTCACCGTGGCCAGTTCGTCGTGCACATAGTTTGGCGTCTGAGCTGTACCGGTATTCCAGTGAATCTGCATGCCCTGAAACCAGGTGCCGAGGAGCAGATCCTGATCCCCGTCTGCGTCGAGATCGGCGAATGCCGGCGCGGGATGGTAGATGGCGGGGAGGTCGAGCGTGTCCGCCAGTTGGAAGGCCGGATGCGTGGGTGATCCCGTATTTTCGAAGTAGTAAGCGAGCGCTTTTTCGACGGTCGAGGGGTCGATCTTGTTTGTGACGATCATATCCTGGTCGCCATCGCCATCCCGATCTACAAACGCCGGGATGCTTTCGAGGCCGACATCGATGCCAGCGATAAAGCGGCGATCACGAATCACATAGCCGCCCTCGGCGGTGCGCTCCATCAGGATGAGGTTCTCGGCGGCCGTGCGATTGGGGTTAAATGCTCCCCCGAGGACGCCGACGACGAGGTCGTTGTCGCCGTCGCTATCCCAATCGGTAAACGCCGGCGCGTTGTAGCCCGTCGTGATGAGCGGGTTGCCGATGGGGAAGGGCTGCGGGTCGTTGCGGAGGTAGGGTTGCGCGCAGGTGCCCGTGTTTTCGATGAAGAGGACACCTGGCTCGAAAAAGTCGCCCCAGAACAGGTCCTGATCCCCGTCGCCGTCGTAGTCGTGGAACGCCATCGTATTGGCGCCGTGGCGGCTGCCGGCGAACTGGCCGATGATCTCGATATTTTCGAAGCGTTCGGCGACGAGGCCAAACTGCGGCAGCGGTGCATTGGGCGGTCCCGTGCTCTCGTAGTGCATCACCGTCCCTTCGACGCGTCCGATGAAGAGGTCGAGCAGGCCGTCGCAGTCGATGTCAGTGAAGTTCGGGATATTCTGGCGGTCCGCGAAGATAGGCGCTCCGGTGGCGCTACGCACGGTGTCCGAGTTGGCCGCAAAGACCGCGCGTTCGGATGAACCCGTGTTGTGATACAGCTGCATGTAGCTGAAGGGGCGTTCCGCAAGGATGTCGAAATCGCCATCGGCGTCGATATCGACGAATCGGCTCCACTCGCCGATATCCAGATCCATATAGCGATCCGTTTGCCAGCGCCATTCCGGATTCTGGTGGGTGCCGATCCGTTCGAAGAACATCATCTGGCCGGTGATATTCTGCAGGAAGAGGTCGTCATCGCCATCGCCGTCGATATCCACGAACTGGGGCCGCGGAACGTTCAGGCCGCCAAGGAACGGGTGGCCGTACAGCCGGCCGGCGCCATCGCGGACCTCAAACGCAAAGACATCCCGCTCGAATTCCGGCGCGGCAGAGTCCTGTGGGCCGGTCGCGGCTTCCGGCAGAGCGGCCGGCAGGCGCAAGGCGCACCCAGCACCCATGCAGACGAGCAGTAGTAACAAGACCCCGATCGAGTGCTTCATGGGGGAGCGATTAGAAACGTGCATTCGTCCCGAGGCCCGACGGGTAGTGCTGCAGGGTGATCGTTTTGATGACGGTATTGGTGGCGGTGTCGATAACGACAAGGGAGCCCGGCTGCGGTTCAGCCGGCTTTTCGGGCATCGCGCCATGGTTGCTGTGATCGGCGTGCGCCTGAGGGTCCGCGCCGGTGGCCGGCG
>JAWXAX010000114.1 GCA_034439735.1 Rhodothermales bacterium
CGACCGGCCGGTCGGCAAAAGCCTCCGAAAAGTGGCCACAGAGGTCGGTCAGCGCGGCCCGTTCGGCACTCCGATGGTCGAGCAGGGTATCGTCCAGATCGAAGTACACAAACGAGGGGTGCGGGGCGAAAGGCATCGGGGCCAGGAATTACAGGGCAAAGTTACAGTGCGAAGTTACAGGGTGCGCTCAAACATCGCGTATTCTTTATCCATCACCCCGCCGTACGAGATAATGGCATTCATCATGGCCGGGTTGCTATCCAACACCCAGCTCATCTCGCTCGCCTGATACCCGTGACTGGGCCCTTCGATCATGATCTGGAGATTTAATATGGCGTCCAGCCCCATCCCCTGGTACTCCTTGATGACGCCCATGAGCAGGGTACGGCACTCATAGATTCCCCCGAACTTGCCGCGGAGGAGGAGCTGGGGCAGTCCAAACGGAAGCAACCGCCCGTCCGTGTGCTGGAGGGCGAGGTTGAGATTCGGTAGGGAGATGGAGAAGGCGACGGGCCGGCCGGCGTCCTCCAGGAAGAACACGATGTTGGGATCGACAATCTGCTTGAGGTCCTTTGCGAGGTGCGCGAACTCCTTCGGCGTCATCGGGACGTGCCCCCAGTTGTTCGACCAGGCGTCGTTGTAGATAGCGAGCACGATCTGGGCGTCGCGATCGAAATGGGCCATGTCCAGCTTGCGCAGCGTGATGGACGGGTTCCGTCGGTACACCAGGTTCACGCCGCGGTGGAGCTTGTCGATCGTGAGGTATTTTTTGTTGATGTAATACGCCCACATCGTCATCGCCCGGGTGAACCCGTACCGCTCGAGGAAGACGGCATAATACCGCGGGTTGTACGGCATCATGATCGACGGCTGGCGATCGAAGCCGGCCACGAGCAGGCCCGAAATGTCGTTCATCGACGGATTGGTAGGGCCACGAACGCCGATGAGGCCCTGGGCGCGGAGCCACGCGCCGGCAGCGTCGAACAGCCGCTCGGCCACCCCGTAGTCCTCCACACACTCAAAGAACCCGAAGAAGCCGTTGCCGTCGGCATATTTCTTCAGGTGCATGCCGTTGAGGATGCCGGCGATCCGGCCGATCACCTGGTCGTGTTCATCCTCCGCCAGGAATAGCTCGATCTTCCCGTGTTCGAAAAACGGATTCTTGCGCGGATTGAGCGTCTTCTGGATATCCATCCGCAACTGGGGCACCCAGTTGGGGTTGTCCGCATAATGCGCGTATTGGAAATCGATAAAGCGCGCCAGGTCCCGACGCGTGGCGACGCGCCGAATCCGGACGCCGTTCAGCGATAGCGGAGACTGCGGTGAGGTACCAACCTCCATGAGAGAGCCGGATGTAGAGGCGGTCAGGCGGCGCCGTTGGTAGCGATGACCCCGTTTTTCAGGCCGACACGGCGGAAAGCGTCGAGGATGAAGTCGAGCTCTTCGTTCGTGTGCGTCGCCATGTAGGACGTCCGCATGAGCGCCTGGCCCGGCGGGACGGCCGGCGGGACGATGGCGTTTGCGAACACACCCTCCTCCAACAGGTCAGTCCAGAACTGGAAGCAGGTGTACATGTCGCCGACGACCACCGGGATGATCGGGGTCTGGCTGTTCCACACGTTAAACCCTGCGTTCCGGAAGCCATCGCGCATGTAGTCCGAAATCTCCCAGAGGCGGTCGACGCGTTCCGGTTCCTCCTCGAGAATTTCGAGGCATTTGAGGACGGTGGCGACGTTCGCCGGCGGCATCGAGGCGCTGAAGATATGGGCGGAGCTGACGTGACGAATGTACTCGATCACGTCGTGGTCGCCCACGCAGAATCCCCCCAGCGAGGCGAAGCTCTTCGAGAACGTGCCGGTGATCAGGTGCGCGTTATCGGTCAGCCCGAACGAGGCGGCGGAACCGCGACCGCCGGGGCCAATGACGCCGACGGCGTGGGCGTCGTCCAACATGAGGGCGGCGTTATAGGCCTCGGCGAGCTCGACCAATTCCGGGATGCGCGCGATAATCCCGCTCATCGAGAAGACGCCGTCCGTGACGATCAATTTGCCGGCGTTCGGACGTTCGTTGCTGACGCGTTCGAGCAGGACGCGCAGGTGATCGATGTCGTTGTGGCGAAAGCGCGACGTCTCGGCGAGGCTGACCTGGGTGCCGGCCACGATGCAGGCGTGGTTGTCCTTGTCGGAGAACACGACATCCCCTTTTCCGGCGATGGCCTGGATGACGCCCTGGTTGGTCATGTACCCGGTGGAGTACAGGATGCAGGCCTCTTTGCCCATGAAGCGGGCGAGGCGCTCCTCCAATTCGAGGTGGATGTCCAGCGTGCCGTTGAGGAAACGGCTGCCGGTGCAGCCGGTGCCGTACTGGCGGATGGCCTGCATGGCGGCTTCTTTTACGCGGGGGTCCGACGTCAGGCCCAGGTAGTTATTCGAGCCGGCCATGATAAGTTCGCGGCCGTACATGATGGCGCGCGTCCCTTCGTTCCGTTGGATGGGGCGGAAGTAGGGGTAGAGATTCGCTTTTTTGACCTGCGCATAGTCGCCGGCCGGGTCAAAAAACCGGTGCGTTTTTGTGAAAAGCATCGGTTCGTCGCGGACAACGGCCTGCTCGCGCGGAAGTCCCGGAATGGGCGTGGGCGTATCTTGATTCATATGTGGCATCAACGGACGTCCTTGGAGATTATGGATGCTTTTTGTCGCCGGCCCCAGTGCTGACTGAAAAAGGCGGGTATGTCTCGTGCCTGCAGGTCGCTTGCTCTCGAAAGAGGAAGCGGTAGGGCGCGCTCACTGGCTCGTCTACCAGGTCATGCTGAGCGTCACGCCCTGGCCGCCCGGATGCGGCACAACGGTCGCCGTCAGATCCTCCCCGACATCAAAATCGAGGAGATGGGCGCTGATGAACGCGTCGAGGGCGGTCAGCCCATACACTAAGCCGACGCCAAAAAAGGAAAGGTCACGGTTGCGCCGAAATTTATCTCGGAAGGGCCGGATGCTGGAGGCGGAGAGGTCTCGGCCCTGCCCGATTTCCGCCACCACCTGCGCGTATTCATCGGCATAGTATGGGAACGGGTGGGGCTCGCCTTCCTCGAGTTCCTGCTGCCAGCCCCGGTACTGAAAGGCGCGGGTGAAGAGCCGGTGCCTGTTTCCGAAGTACACGGCCATCGAAGCCGCGGCGCCCAGGCCAGCATAGACGACGGGCATCTTCCAGTACTGCCTGTTATACGCCTGCCCGAGACCTGGAAATACGAGGGACCGCTTGAGCGCCCGATTGGGATCGTGCCCGGCAAACGGCCGTGTTTCCGGCGTTGGGCCGGCCTGGCTTTCTACCCTGATACTGTCTACCCTGATACTGTCCGCATCCTGCGCCCGCGCCGGCGCCAGATGGCCGGCGACACAAAGGGTCAGGGAGAGTAAAACGAAGGGTAGGCGCATTGCGCGCGTCGGAGGAAGGTCGGGAGGTGGGTCAGTGCCCCAGGAGCAATTCCATGAGACGCTCGAGATCGTCGGACGTATAAAACTCGATCTCGATCCGCCCGCCTTCCGCGCCTTTTTTGGCTTTGATATGCACCTGGGTGCTCAGCCGCGTACGGAGGCGGGATCCGAGGGCCTGGATCTGCAGCTGGTCTCGGTCGGCACGGGCAAAAGCATCGTTATCCGATCGGGTGGCGGCCTCTTTTTTCTCCGGCGCCTGCTGTGCCTGCTGCCACGCCCGCACGCGCTCCTCCACCTCACGCACGGACAACCCATCGTTCAGGAGCGCATGCAGAATACCGATCTGCGCCTGCTCGTCTTCGACGGTGATCAGCGCACGGGCATGCCCCATGGTGATCGAATTGTCGCTGAGGGCGGCCTGGACGAGCGGCGGCAGCTTGAGAAGCCGCAGGAAGTTGGCCACGGTGGCGCGTTTCTTCCCGACCTTTTGGGCGACTTTCTCCTGCGTGAGCTGGCACTCCTCGATGAGGCGCTGGTAGCCGAAGGCGACCTCCATCGGGTTGAGCGCCTCGCGCTGCACATTTTCCACAATGGCCATCTCCAGCATCGCCTCGGTATCGGCTTCCCGGATGTACGCTGGGATCTGGCGCAGTTCGGCGCGGCGGGCGGCGCGGAGCCGGCGTTCGCCCGAGATCAGCTCGTACCGGCCTTCGCCGAGGCTGCGGACCGTGATCGGCTGGATGATGCCCAGCTGCTGGATCGATGCGGCCAGTTCGTCCAGCGCCTCCTCGTCAAACGTGGTGCGGGGCTGATACGGGTTGGGCTGGATGAGTTCGACATCGATCTCGAGGACGGAGCCGGCCCGGCCGCTTTCACGCTCCGCGGCGGCGAACCGCCGGCTCTGCCGCGCGGCGGCGGATTCAGCCGTCTCGCCGCCGGATTCAGCGGTTGGGAGCAGGGCGTTTAATCCACGCCCGAGGGCTACTTTCTTGGCCATACTGCGATTGGGAACTAGCTAAATTCGACTGTCTCAAGAGAGGCTATCAGCGGGAGAAGCCGTTGGCCGGCGTCGAGGGGCTGTCGGAATGAGGGGCATTCGATTCGCGGGAGCCCATCTGGGCCGCCCGACCCTCGGCGTAGCCGCCAGCCTTCAGAAAGTGCTGGTTGTTCTTCAGGATCTCACGCGCCAGGGCGATATAGTTGCGCGCGCCCTGGCTGGTAGCATCGTACAACAACACAGGTTTTCCGAAGCTCGGCGCCTCGGAGATGCGCACGTTGCGCTGCACGATGGTCTCGAACACCTTGTCACCGAAATACCGACGCACTTCTTCAGCGACCTGATTGGAAAGCCGGAGGCGGGCATCGTACATCGTGAGCAGGACGCCTTCGATCTCGAGATCGGGGTTCAGGTGCTGCCGGACGATCTTAATCGTGTTGAGCAGTTGGCCGAGCCCCTCGAGGGCGAAATATTCGGTCTGCACCGGGATCAGCACCGAGTCCGCCGCGGTGAGGGAGTTCAGCGTGAGCAACCCCAGCGACGGCGGGCAGTCGATCACGATAAAATCGTATTTTTTACGAGCGCGCGCGACCGCCTTTTTGAGGATGCTCTCCCGCTCCTCGATGTCGATCATCTCGATTTCGGCGCCCACCAGGTTGATGTGGCTCGGGACGATATCCAGGAACGGCATGTCGGTCGGGCGTGCGCCCTCCTCGGGCGTGGTCTGCCCGATGAGTACTTCGTAGGTCGATGCAGCGGTAGTGCGCGGATCGATGCCGACGCCCGATGTACAGTTGGCCTGAGGGTCGATATCGATCAGCAACGTCGGATGTTCGGTGGCCGCGAGCGACGAAGCGAGGTTGATCGCCGTAGTTGTTTTGCCAACGCCCCCTTTCTGATTCGCAACTGCGATGACTTTTCCCATGAGAACGGTACAGCTAGTTTCAACGCGATGAGCGGGCGCCCCGGGGACAAAAGGTTGCTGCTTCCTTCCCAAAAGGTTTTGCCTCCTGCCTGATCCACCGGAGACCGGACCAGGGCCGCAGCGGGGCCGGCGTTTAATGTATGAACAATACCTCGGGGAAGCCAGTGCCCGGGCTTGTAACTGTTTTGAACTTTTGCCCGTGTTGGTGATCTTTGAACTCCCCTCGCCCACACGCGTTGTCCAGCACGGCGTAAACCCCCACCCACCATGGCGCGGCGTTTCGTACTCAAGGCAGACCCCGCTGTTCAGGCCAGGCTCAGCATCCCGTATGCGGCCGAGTTGAACGAACAGCAGTACGCCGCCGCTACGGCGGCTGGCGGATCGGTGCTGGTTATTGCCGGCGCCGGCACCGGTAAGACGCGTACGTTGGTGTACCGGGTCGCCTACCTCGTCGAAACCGGCACGCCGCCCGAGCAGATCGTCCTGCTCACGTTTACGCGGCGGGCCTCCAGCGAAATGCTCACCCGCGCCAGCGCCCTTCTCGACGGCCGCTGCTCCAGGGTCCGCGGTGGCACCTTCCATGCCTTCTGCCTGACGCTGCTCCGCGAACACGCCGGCGCCATCGGCTTCCCGAACCGCTTCAACATCCTCGACGCCTCCGACGACGCGGATGTGATCGACGTCCTCCGCACCGCGCGCGGCCTCCACAAAGCGTCCGTCCGCTTCCCCCGTAAAAAAACACTCCAGGCGCTGTTTTCGACGGTGACCAACCGGGAAATGGGGCTCGACGACGTGCTCGCCTCGTCCTACCCCCAGTTCCTCGACCACCTGGAAGCGCTCTATCAGCTCTTCGAGGACTATGCGGCCTACAAGCGCGAGCACGGGCTGATGAACTACGACGACCTGCTCTACTATGCGGAGGCTCTCCTCGCGCAGGACTCCGGCATCCGCCGAAGCGTTTCCGCCGGGTGCCGGCATATCCTGGTCGATGAATACCAGGACACCAACCGCCTCCAGGCCACCCTGGTACAGCACCTTGCCTCCGTTCACGGCAACGTCATGGCTGTCGGCGACGACGCGCAGAGCATCTACCGCTTTCGCGGGGCGGACGCGGCGAACATCTTTGCCTTCCCCGAGCGCTTTCCGGGTACGAAGGTCCTCAAGCTCGAACAGAATTACCGATCGACGCAGGCGATCCTGGATCTCGCTAACCATGTTATCTCCCGCGCCCACCGGAAATACGACAAGCGCCTCTTCACCCACCGCGAGGGCGGCGAGTTGCCAGGCCTCGTGGCCGCGTCGGACGACCGCTTCGAAAGCCGCTTTGTCTGTCAGATGGTGCTCGAGCTGCGCGAACAGGGGGTAGCGCTGAATCGAATGGCCGTGGTGTTTCGAAGCAGTTTTAACTCATACGACCTGGAGGTGGAACTGAGCCGGCGAGGTATCCCGTATGTCAAATACGGGGGATTAAAACTGAGTGAGGCGGCCCATGTAAAGGATGTCCTGGCCTACCTGCGCGTACTCGAAAACCCGCGCGATGCCGTGGCGTGGCATCGGCTGCTGCAACTCCTCGAAGGCGTGGGCCCCAAAACCGCCCGAGATCTGGCCGTGTGGATAGCCGCCGATCGACCCGAGCCCTTCGCGCTGGAGGCGCGCCCGTTTTCCCCCCGGTATGCCGAGCGGCTCCAGGAGCTTTTTCAGCTCCTGCGCACCCTGCACCAACAACCGCCAGCGCTGTCGGATCAGATCGACCGGATTCTCCAGCATTACGACCCCCTCCTGAAAAAGGCGTACTTCGAGGATTACCCCAAACGGCTGCAGGACCTCGAGCATGTCGCGGCCCTCACCCAGAACTACACCGACCGCGCCGCATTCCTCTCCGCGCTCGCCCTCGATCCCATCGAACTCACCGCCATCGACACGGCCCCTGTCGACGACGATGAACCGCCCCTCATCCTATCGACCATCCACTCGGCCAAGGGGCTCGAGTTCGATACGGTATTTTTATTGCACGCGCTCGATGGCATCCTGCCTTCGGGGTACGCGCTGAAAGACGTAGAATCCCTCGACGAGGAGCTGCGCCTCATGTATGTGGCCGTCACACGCGCCGAGCAACGCCTGTTTATATCGTACCCGGTCTTGCAACACCGCCGGCATCTGGGCGAGATTCTCTCGAACCCCAGCCGCTTCGTGCAGGATGTGCCGGAGCATCTGTTGGAACCCTGGTCCCTCCTCGACGAGGGCGCGCCGCCGCCGCATACCGACGACACGGCCCTTCTGCCTTTTTGACCGACGACTGCGTTATGAGCCACTCGGATTCGCATCAGCGCCCGGCACTGGGGAAATTGGTCCCGTTCGCCGGCGTGTCCGTGGAAGAGATTTCCATGGGCCGGATCGATGTCGTGCGGGAGCTCAATACGGCCATCTTTCACGAAGAGCGCATCATCAACACCTTCGATCGTGAGGATCTGCTCATTCTTCTAGCCTGGTACGAGGGGCTGCCGGTTGGCTTCAAAATTGGCTACCGTTACGGGAAGGAGACCTTCTACAGCGCGAAAGGAGGGGTCCTGCCCGCGTTTCGCCGGCAGGGGGTTGCTCGTATCCTGTTGTATGAAATGCTCGACCGCGTCCGTGCGCGCGGCTACAAACGGTTCATCTACGATACCTTCCCTAATAAACATCCGGGTATGACGGTCATGGGCCTCGCCGAGGGGTTCCGCGTTGTCCGTGCGGATTATAACCCGGTCTATCGCGACTATCGGATTCAGCTCGAAAAAGTCCTGTAGCCGGTCCGCGCAACAACGCGGACGCCCACGGCGTATCTTCGTCCGACTTCCCGCCGCGTATCTCATGGCCTTCCCTCACATCACCGCTCCATCCGTGTGTTTTTTCTCCAGGAAATAGGCGAAAGCATCCGCATCGCGCTCGGGGCGATCAATTCAAACAAGCTCCGGTCTATCCTCACGACCCTCGGCATTGTCATCGGCATTACGTCGGTCACGGCGATGGCCACCGTCATCAACGGCATCGAGCAGAATTTCGAGAACGAACTCTCGGAACTGGGGGCGGACGTCCTGTATGTCGAAAAATGGCCGTGGGCGACGGGCCCTGGCTTCAAGTGGTGGAATTACATTAACCGGCCGGACATCCGTGCTGAACTTGCGGACGTGATCGAGGCGCAATCGCGCTACACCATCGCGGCCGTTCCGGTCGTGAATACAAGCCGCGCCGTGCGTTACGGGAGCAAGACGCTCTCCGGCGTCAGCATCGAAGGCGCCGGCTCCCGGTATCCCGAGGTGTTTGTAGTTGATATGGAGACCGGCCGGTTCTACAGCGACATCGAGGCGCGCGCCAGCCGAAACGTCTGTGTGATCGGTGCGCGGATCGCGACCGAACTGTTTCCCGTCGAAGAACCCGTCGGTAAGTTTGTGCGCATCAGCGGCATCCGCTTCCAGGTGATCGGCGTGCTCGAACGCAAGGGATCCGATGCCGAAGGCCAGGGGAGCGATATGGTAGTCCAGATCCCGATTTCGACGTTCAAGAACCACTTCGGCCTGAGCGAGCGCAGCGTGTCGGTACGGGTGAAGGTGGTTAGTTCCGATGACGTCGATGTTGCGAAAGACGAGCTGACCGGCATCCTGCGGGCCGCACGAAAGCAGGACGCGCGCGAGGAAAATAACTTCGAAATCAACGAACAGCAGAGCCTCCGCGAACAACTCGCTCCGGTCAAGCTGACGATCTACCTGATCGGCGTCTTCCTGACGGCGCTCTCACTGCTCGTGGGCGGCATCGGCGTGATGAACATCATGTTCGTATCGGTCAAGGAGCGGACCCGCGAGATTGGCATCCGGAAGGCGATCGGCGCTCGCCGGCGGACCATCCTCATTCAGTTTCTGATTGAAGCGATCGCCATCTGTATCATAGGCGGGGTGTTGGGCGTGGGCCTGGCCCTGGTGGCCACCGCGTTGATCAACGCGTTTATTCCAGCGATTCTACCACTTAGCACCGTGGCGATCGCGTTCGTCATCTGTGTGCTGGTCGGTGTGGTGTTTGGCCTGGCGCCGGCGTGGACCGCCGCCAAGTCCGAACCGATCGAAGCGCTCCGGTATGAGTAGGTTGCAGGTTGGCAAGTTGGCAAGTTACAGGTTGCAAGTTACAGGTTTAATACTTCGGACACTTTTTGTAGCTCGACCGTTCCTGACGATCAGGCCCCTCCTCGATCCGAGGAGGGGCAAATCCCGTCGGCGCGTAGCGGTGACG
>JAWXAX010000115.1 GCA_034439735.1 Rhodothermales bacterium
ACATCCTCCCGGCGAGCGTTCATCTTCATCCCCACCCGCCCTTCCGCCCGGATGGCGCCTTCCATGAGCATGGCGATGTTTTCGATCTTGCGCCGCTTCCAGGGGTCGGCCCAGGCCGCTTTGTTGGCGATCAGCTGGGTGTTCGATTCCAGCAGGACCTGCGCGATCCGCAGGTTGTTCGCTCGCAACGACGAGCCCGTTTCCGTCACCTCGACGATCGCGTCGACCAGCTCGGGGCACTTTACTTCGGTGGCGCCCCAGGAGAACTCGACTTCGGCGTTCACGCCGTGTTCAGCGAGCCACTTTCGGGTGATGTTCACGACTTCCGTCGCGATCCGCTTCCCTTCGAGGTCGTACACCGAGTTGATGTCGGAATCCTCAGGTACAGCCAGGACCCAGCGCACGGGGCGCATGCTCCGCTTGGAGTAGACGAGGTCGGACACGGTCACGACCTGCGCGTCGGTCTCAATCACCCAGTCCTTGCCGGTGATGCCGGCATCGAACACGCCCTCCTCGACGTATCGCGCCATTTCCTGGGCACGGACGAGCATGGCGGACAGTTCGTCGTCGTCGATCGAGGGGACGTAGGCGCGGTCGCCGATCCGAAAGTGGAAGCTGGCCTTGCTGAGCAGTTCGAAGGTGGCATCCTGGAGGCTCCCTTTGGGGAGCCCGAGCCGCAACACGGGATTACCGGAAGCGGAAAGCGGGCGGGCGCTCCGTTCGGTCTTGTACGAAGTGGACATGGGTACGTGTGAATACGAAGGCGAAAAACGTGGAGTGCGGGGCTTATTCGAATCGAGTCGCGAGCGCCTCGGCGGCCGGCGGGGCCGTACGGAACGTGTGGGCGATCACCTCCATCTGGCGAAGGAACTCCCGCTTCTCATACCCCGGCGCGAAGATCATTCCATCGATCAGGTAGTTGCGCCCGGACTCCTGGTCGTAAAAAGCGTACGTCACGAACGAGCCGCCCATGCCCATTTGCAAGGTCCGGCCATCGGAGTCGAGCACCATCTGCCAGAGGCCGCGGGTTTCGAAGCCGTACCGATCGAGGAAGTTGATGTTTTCGGTGACCAGCGGCCGGCGACGGTCGATTTCGACGTAGCCGGCCTCGGTGCCTTGCATGTACTGCCGCGTGAGCGAGTCGCGCCGGGCATAGATCCACTCCGCCGACAGATCGGAAGGCTGGCCGTTTTCTTCGTAATAAACAAACAGGCTGCGCCAGGTCTCCGAGGAGATGACGCGGCGGAGCCACACGAAGTTGGTCGTGTCGACGGCGACGAAGTAGTCGTGCTGCCCGTTCACGGCGAACCCGTGTTTCTCCATGAGGCGTTCTTCGATTTCGGCCTGCCGGCCTTTTTGGAACATCTCGATCGTCAGCCGTTCCCGGGTAATCTTGTTGAATACATACAGCAGGTCCTCGGACTTGGCCCGGATCGCCGCGGCGACGCTGTCGGGGGTGGCGGCTGCGATATAGACGACTAGCTGGTCGCGTCGCCAGAGGTCTTCGCGGGAAACGACGGCGCTTTCGCCGGAGTCGATGAGGCCCTGCACGCCCTCCCCGAACCGGGCCTGGAGGAAGCGCGCCTCGGCGGTCGTGTCGCTGAGGGGGGCGACGATGACCACGTTTTTCTGCCGTTTCATCTGCTCGAACATGAGGTCCGTGCGGATGGAAATCTGTTGGATGTCAAACGCCGGCTCGGGTGCGGGCAGGGTATAGATGGGCCCGCCGAGCGTCTCGCGGATAGCATCGCCGATCGGGCCAATCCATTGGACCGAGTCGATCGCGATGGTGATCTTCCCTTCCGGTCCAGCGGCCAGCGGGCGGTGGTCATCGGAGATGTTGATGTTGCAGCCGCCGGCCACCGCGGTCATCAGCAGCAGCAAGGGCGCGGCGAACGTGCGTACAAACGGGCGAAGGTAGGGCATATCGCATTTCGGCGGAGTGTGCATGGTCCTAATGTAGGAGGTGGCGCTCAGGTTTCCGAATCGCCGTATTTAAGGGCGTGGACGAAGCGTCGGACGGCATCGAGGCGGGCCTCCGGCGCCAGCGAGACATCCGCCCAGGTGCGGTCGGTCATCTCGATCAGCGCCGAGCCAATGATGAAACCGTCCGTATGGGCCGACAGCCGCATCGCGTCCGCGTGGGTGCGGATGCCGAAGCCGACCATCAGCGGGTTGCGGGTCACGAGCCGGCGGGCGCGTTCGAGGTAGGCCTGGACGGCGTCCATCCCACCGATCTGCGTTCCGGTGAGCCCGGTCATCGACACGGCATAAACGAATCCGCGCGAAGCGGCGTCGACCGCGGCGATCCGGGTGTCGGAGGAGTTGGGGGCGATGAGGCTGATGAGGTCCAGCCCCTGCGCACGGGCCTCGGCATCGACGATCTCCCGTTCCTCCGGGGGAAGGTCCGGCAGGATGAGCCCCTGTACTCCTGAAGAGCGCGCATCCCGGCAAAAGTTGCTGACGCCATAGCGAAGGACGGGGTTGATGTACCCCATCAGCACGAGTGGCGTCTGGCTGGTGCGGCGGAAGGCTTCGACGAGGCGGAAGGCATCACTCATGCGGATGCCCTGCTTGAGGGCGCGTTCGCTGGATCGCTGGATGGGGAGCCCTTCGGCGAGCGGGTCGCTGAAGGGCATGCCGAGCTCGATGAAGTCGGCGCCGGCTTCATCGGCGGCCTGGAGGATGGGCAACGTCGCGTTGCGCTCCGGGAAGCCGTTGGTCAGAAACAGCCCCATGGCTTTTTCGCCCCGGGCGCCGGCGGCCTCGATCGCCGAGCGGAGGGTGGTGGATGCGTGCATGCGATGGAGGTCCAGACTTATGCGGTGAACAGATGGGTGGCGATGGTTTCCATGTCTTTGTCGCCCCTCCCGGAGCAGTTCAGGACGATGATCTGGTCGCGGCCCATGCCGGGGGCGATCCGGTCGAGCGCGGCGACGGCGTGGGCGGTTTCGAGGGCGGGGATGATGCCTTCGGACTCGGCCAGGAGGCGCACGCCGGCCAGCGCCTCGGCGTCGGTGACGGCGTGGTATGTCACGCGGCGTAGATCCTTGAGGTAGGCATGTTCAGGCCCAACGCCCGGGTAGTCGAGTCCGGCCGAGATCGAGTGCGCGATCTCTACCTGGCCCTCGGAATCCTGCAGCAGGTAGCTCATCGCGCCGTGCAACACGCCGGGCGAGCCGGCCGTGAGGGTGGCGGCATGCCGGCCATCCAGCCCTTCGCCGGCGGCCTCGGCGCCGTGCAGCGCCACGCCGGCGTCGTCGATGAACGGGTAGAAGATGCCCATCGCATTCGAGCCGCCGCCAACGCAGGCGACGACCGCGTCGGGTGTTTCGCGGCCCTCGCGGTCGCGCAGTTGCCGGCGGGTCTCGTCCCCGATCACGCGGTGGAAGTTGCGCACCATCATCGGATAGGGGTGGGGGCCCACGACGGATCCAATGATGTAAAACGTATCGGCGACGTTCGTCACCCAGTCCCGGATCGCCTCGTTTGTGGCGTCTTTGAGCGTCTGGCTCCCGCTGGTCACGGGGCGCACCTCCGCCCCCAGCAGCCGCATGCGGTGGACGTTTAGCCGCTGGCGGGCGGTGTCCTCGGCGCCCATGTACACCACACACGGCATCCCGAACTTCGCGCAGACGGTGGCCGTGGCCACGCCGTGCTGGCCGGCGCCGGTTTCGGCGATGATCCGCGTCTTGCCCATCCGCCGAGCGAGGAGGATCTGGCCGATGGTGTTGTTGACTTTATGGGCGCCCGTGTGGCAGAGATCCTCGCGTTTCAGGTAGATCTTCGGCCCGCCGAACCGTTCCGTCAGCCGTTCGGCGAACGTGAGCGGCGTCGGCCGACCGACGTAGTCATGCAGCAGCCTATGATACGTCTCCATAAACTCCTGGTCGTTCGACGCCTCGGCGTAGGCGCGCTTCAGCTCCTCCAGCGCCGGGATGAGGATCTCGGGCACGTAGGTGCCGCCGTACGGGCCGAAGTGGCCGTCGGCGCCCGGGGCGGCGTAAGGTAGTGCGTCTATCGTTGGGGTGGGCATGACGGGTGCGTGCTCAGGTGGATGACGAGGCGTTGATGCCGTCGAGGGTTTCGAAGAGGTCGGCCAACTTGTCGAAGTCTTTTATGCCCGGGGCGAATTCGACGCCGCTGGAGAGGTCGATGCCGAAGGGATGCACCCGTTGGATGACCTCGCGGACGTTGCCGGCATGGAGCCCGCCGGCGACGAACAGGTTGAACGAGGCGCTCAGCTCGGCCGCGACGTTCCAGTCGAACGCCTGCCCCGTACCCCCGCGGAGGCCGGCCTTCGCGGTGTCGAGCAGGAAGGCGGAGACGTGGGGCTGGAACGCCTCCATCTGCCGGCGCAGGGCGTCAGGGGTCGTGTCGGGGCGGACGTGCAGGGTCTTGATCACCGGGAGGTCGATCTGCCGGCAGTGGTCGACGCTCTCGTCGCCGCTGAGCTGGATCATCGTAAACCCCGCCTTTGCGGCCGCGGCGTGGATCTCAGCCGGCGTGGCGTCCACGAAGACGCCCACGGAGGTGATTCCGTAGAGCCAGCCGATGATCTCGGCCGCGCCGGCCGGTGAGATATACCGAGGGCTGGGGGGATGTTGGATAAATCCGAGGTAATCCACGCCGGCGCCGGCGCAGTAGCGCGCGTCGGCGAGGGTGGTGATACCGCAGATTTTGACGCGGGTTCGCATGGCGCTACGGATCAGGTTGATGACGCGAGCAGGGCGCGGAGGCCGGCGCGCACCTCGGCGAGCCGGGCGCCGGGGTCGGCGGCGCGCATGAACGACTCGCCGATGAGGGCGGCGTCGCAGCCGTGCCGGCGGACGAAGGCGAGGTCCTCTGCCGTCTCGATCCCACTTTCGGAGACCCGGACGACCGAGGCCGGCGCCGACGCGAAGACACGGGCCGAATGGCCGAGGTCGACTTCAAACGTCCGCAGGTCGCGGTTGTTTACGCCGAGGATGCGGACCTGCGTAAAGTCGATCCGATCCAGCTCGCCGGCGTCGTAGACCTCGACGAGGGCCTCCAGCCCGAGGTCGGAAGCGGCCTGGTGCAGGTCGTGCAGCTGCGTTCGATCGAGGATCGTGGCGATCAGCAATACGGCATCCGCCCCGTAGGCGCGGGCTTCAAGAAGCTGGTAGGAGTCGATGATGAAGTCCTTGCGCAGCAACGGGATGGAGGTTGCACCCCGCGCGATGCCGAGGTTGGCGAGCGCGCCTTGAAAAAACAGCGGCTCGGTGAGGACGGACAGCGCGCTGGCGCCGCCGGCCGCGTAGGCGCGTGCGATAGCGGCCACGTCGAAATCCTCTCGGATCACCCCTTTGGACGGCGAGGCTTTTTTGATTTCAGCGATGATGGCCAGCTCGTCGGTGCGGAGCGCCTGTTCGAGGGAGCGGATGGGCGCGTGAAAGCCGGGGAGGGCTTCGAGCGCGGCGGGCGGCGTCTCGCGTCGTCGTTCGGCGACGAGGTCTCGTGTGGCGACTACGATGCGGTCCAGGATGTTCATCTCAATCCGCCTCGCGTTTGGGCGCCTCGCGGGAGGCCTCGATGAGCGCCGCGAGGGCCTGGCGGGCGGTGCCGGCGTCGATGCTTTCGCGTGCGGCCTCCATGGCTTCTTCGGGGGAGGCGAAGCGGCCGGAGGTGGTGAGCGCATAAGTCGCGTTGAGGAGCACCACGTCGCGGTGCGGCCCGCGGATGCCGTCGAGCACACGGGTGAGGATGCCGGCATTTTCCTGCGCCGTCCCGCCGCGGAGGGCGTCGACCGTCGCGAAGTCGATCCCAAACGATTCCGGCGAGACGCGTTCGGACTGCGGGGGCCGGCGGCCGGCGCCACGGACCTGGAAGACCGTCGTCCGGCCCGTGGTCGAGAGCTCGTCCAGGCCGTCGTCCGCATGGACGGCCACGACGTGTTCGGCGCCAAGCCGGTTCAGGATGGTCGCCATCGTCTCGGCGACGTCGACGCTGAAGGCGCCGACGAGCTGGCGGCGGACGCCGGCGGGGTTGCACAGCGGCCCCAGGATGTTGAAGAAGGTGCGCACGCCCAGCGCGCGGCGAACGGGCATCACGTGGCGGAGGGCGGGGTGGAAGTAGGGGGCGAAGAGGAAAGCGATGCCGGCCTCGCGTAGGCAGTACTCGACGCCTTCTTTTCCGAGTTCGATATCCACCCCGAGCGCCGTCAGCACATCGGCGGAGCCGCACTGGGAGGAGATGGATCGGTTGCCGTGTTTGGCGACGGTGACGTCGGCGCCGGCGCAGACGAAGGCGGCGGCGGTGGAGATGTTGAACGTCCCGCTCCGGTCGCCGCCGGTGCCGCAGAGGTCGATGGCGTCGGGGTCGGGCGAGTCCACGCGGACGGCGTACTCGCGCATCACGCGGGTGAAGCCTACAAGTTCGTCGATGGTCTCGCCGCGGGCGCGCAGGCCCATGAGGAGGCCGGCAATCTGCTCGGGGCCGGCTTCGCCGCGCATGAGCGCGTGCATGGCTTGTTCGGCTTGAGTCTGCGAGAGGAGGTCGCCGGCGGCGATGGCGGAGAGGATGTCGGTCATGAGAAGCTCGGTGCGAAGGGGGTGGCGGCGCGCGTGTCGACGACACGGAGCCAGTTGCGAATCATCGCGGGGCCGGCGAGCGTCATCACGCTCTCCGGATGAAACTGGATGCCGCAGACCGGCAGGGTTTTGTGGTTGAGCCCCATGATGATGCCGTCGCCCGTGTGTGCCGTCACTTCAAGCGCATCCGGCAGGGTGGCGGGGTCCACGACAAGGGAGTGATACCGCGTGGCCTCAAAGGGTTCGGCGAGGCCGGCGAAAAGGCCGACGCCGTTGTGCTCGATCACGCTGGTTTTGCCGTGCATGAGGCTAGGAGCATACACGACATCCCCCCCGTACACCTGCCCGATGGCCTGGTGGCCAAGGCACACGCCCAGCACCGGGATGCCGGCGGCACCCGCGGCGCGGATGAGGTCCATCGTGATGCCGGCCTGGTCGGGCCGGCCGGGGCCGGGGGAGATGACCACGCCGGCCGGCGCCAGCGACAGCGCCTCGGCCACCGTGAGCGCGTCGTTGCGGTGGACGACGATGTCGGGCGTCTCGCGTCCGATGAGGTGGACGAGGTTGTAGGTGAACGAGTCGTAGTTGTCGATGACGAGGATCATGGCGGTCAGATCGTGGTGAGTAGGCCTGTCCGTTCGCGGACGCGTTCCATAAACGTCTCGGCGCGGGCGCGGCCGCGGAGGGCGCCCTGGCGGAGGACGTCGCGGACGTAGTCGGGCCGCGCGGCGAGCTCCCGCCGGCGTTCGCGGGCCTCCGCGAAGTAGGCGGTCATGAGGCCGAGCAATTCCTTTTTGGCGTGGCCGTAGCCGTAACCGCCGGCGCGGTAGGCGCTGGCGACCTCACGCGCTTTTTCCGGGTCGGCGAAGAGCTTTATCAGGGCGTAGACGTTGTCTTTCTCAGGATCCTTGGGTTCTTCGAGCGGGGTAGAGTCCGTCACGATCCCCATGATCTTCTTTTTGAGGTCGGCCCCTTCGTCGAAGATGCCGATCGTGTTGTTGTAGCTCTTGGACATCTTCCGCCCGTCGACGCCCGGGACCACGGCCACGTCTTCCAGGATGAGCGGCTCGGGAACGGGAAAGATCGGATCGTCCTCCAGGCAGTAGGTGGCGTTAAAGCGCATCGCGAGGTCGCGCGTCATCTCGATGTGCTGCTTCTGGTCCGCCCCGACGGGCACCAGCGTGCCGCCGTAGATGAGGATGTCGGCCGCCTGGAGGACGGGGTAGTTCAGCAGGCCGGCGTTGGGCGACAGCCCCTGGGCGACCTTGTCTTTATAGGACACCCCCTTTTCGAGTGCGGAGACCGGCGTGAGGTTGTAGAAAATCCAGGCGAGCTCCGTGACCTGGGGGACATCGCTCTGGACGAACAGGCTGGCCTTCTCGGGGTCGAACCCGAGCGCCAGGTAATCGAGCGCCACATCCAGCGTATACCGCCGGAGCAGGTCGGCATCGCGCACGCTCGTCAGGGCGTGGTAGTTGACGATGAAGTAGTAGGCCTCGTGCCGCGTGTGCAGCCGGATGTGCTGCCGCAGGGCGCCAAAGTAGTTGCCGATATGCAGCGTGCCCGAGGGTTGGATGCCGGAGACGACGACAGTCGGGGCGGTGGACGGAGGCATGGGGTTGGGTTCGGGGTTAACTAGTTAACATTTAATATTAAATAATGCGAATCAGGAGTTGGAATGCGTGTTCCGCGTGATGTGGGAGTGCATAACTACTTAAGAAACCATTGAGTTTTGCGCATTGCATAACGAACAAGTCATCCCCGCGAAGGCGGGGACCCAGAAAAATGCCAATCTGACGGCTGGATCCCCGCCTGCGCGGGGATGACTATGCCTTCGGTCAAAGCCGAGTGGTGACATTTTGCCCTGTTTTTGACGTTTCAACTCCTGATTCGCATTTAACATTTAATATTAAATAAGTAATTGTAAACCTTAAGCCTACAGCAAATCCCCCGCGGCGGCGCGGAGGGCTTCGTGGAGGGCTCGGGCTTTGTTTTCGGTTTCTTCGAACTCGCGGGCGGGGTCGCTATCGGCGACGATGCCGGCGCCGGCCTGGATGTAGACGTCTTCGCCCTGGACGACCATCGTCCGAATCGCGATGCAGGTATCCATGTTTCCTGAAAAATCGATGTAGCCGAC
>JAWXAX010000116.1 GCA_034439735.1 Rhodothermales bacterium
GGTCACGGGCCATCCAGGCCGGCACCTGCCGTTTCATCACCGAAGACGCCCAGCCGCCGACCAGCGTCAGTTCGGCGTCCGGGTGCTTCAAACGGCCAAAGGCCTCGATCAAGAGAGGCACCCCTTTCGTGGCGTCGACACGGCCAATATAGGCGATCCGGAAGCGTCCGTCGGCGATGCGTTCGGCAGGGGGCACAAAACGAGGATCGGCCGTGAGGTACGTTCTTTTAAGCTTGGACTCCGGGATGCCCTCGGCGAGGAGCGAGTCCCGGGTATACTCGGAATGGGTGTAGATGAAGTCGGCCTCGGCGTATTCGCGCATCGTTTTGCGCGCGAGCGCTTCGTTGAGCCAGGTATCGCGGATGCCCAGCTGCTTTGCGGCCTCGGCATGCCGGCGCTGCACGTTGCGCACATGGCTGTTGGCGGCGATGAGTTCCAGCGTGGTGTACCCGAGCGCCCGGGCGCGGCCGAAGGTGTGGAGCGACTTCCCGACAAACCCCATAAACGCTTCGGCGCGGACCGACAGCTGGCCGGCGACGCGTTTGTCGAACACCTCCTCCCCGATGTAACTCATCAACAGGGGCATGAACCGGAGCGGGGAATACCGCTTGAGCGCGGTCAGCTTCACAAAATCTACCCGGTGCCCGATCGCTTCATCGCCGGGCTTCAGGGTATGGGCGTAATACCCCGCCAGCTCCCCACTCGCTCGCGATTCCTCAACGAGATGAGCAAAATGCTGTCCCAGCCCGCCTTTTCCGAATGGGGTCCTGCAAGCAAGTAGGCGCATAGGGGTTGGTATTCCAGGCGAGACTCGTCGATCGCGAGCCTATCGTGATACGCAATGGGTATATGCTGCAATCATCCCGCCAGCCCTCAAACGCAGAAAGCGGCGGCCCCGTGAAGTCGTTTTCTAGCAGTTTATTGTAGGGTCATTCACGACTTCGATGCGACCTACCATTCCGAGTGGCTCTTCACGCGGGCCCGCTCTGTTTCTGGAGCCCGCCGAGCTTTTTCCGCATGCGCCCACGGACGCGGGCGAACATCATGGATTTGACGGTGTAGTGGCGGACGTGGCGGTTGCGGTACGTCTGGTAGCGCCAGTACAATTGTTTGATCCAGACTTCGAGCCGATCGGTGAGGCCGAGCGTGGCCGGCTCCAGTTCGTAGCCATAATCGGCCATCACCCGTCGGCAGACGGCCTGGATCTTGGCGATGTCGGCGGTATCAAGCTTCGCGCGCCACTTGTCGCGCATGTCGGCCGAGATGGGCCGTGTGGCGGCGGCGTTAAAATCCATGGCCGCCTCCTTTTTCATGAACTTGCTGGCGCCTTCGTGGAAGTCCATCATCGCCGGCTCGAATGCCTCGCCCAGGAAGTCGCACAGGGCGCGAATGGTGGGCTCCGGCGAGGCCACGATATCCTCGTACCGGAGCAAGAATCGCTGTTCGGCCGGCACATGGCGTTCGAGGAGCGCCCGCCCCTCGGTCATGAATTTGGCCCGCCCGAGCGCGTTGAACACGACGTCGTTCGGAAAGAAGCTGGTGCCGAGCATAGAGGAGACGCCGGCGCGCGGGTCGCGCACGAGGTGGATAAAGCGGGCGTCCGGAAACATCTCGTAGATGATGTCGGCATAAAACAGATTGCCCGGCGTTTTTTCGCCCCAGCGGATTTTCCTCTGCCGGGCGGCCCACGACTCGAGGACGCACTGGTAGGGGCGGCGGAAGTCGGCCGGACCCTCTTCCAGAATCGTATCGAGCAACTCGTCGCGGTCGATGTCGCCGAGCGGCTGGCAGTTGTTGTCCAGAAACTGCATGACAAACGACGTATAGGCCTCTTTCGTCAACCCGGGGTCCCGCCAGCGATCGATCGAGACGCCGGCGAGCGACGAGCCGAAATAGACGACCTCCTCCGGAATGGCGAGGTTCGGGTGCGCATTCAGGATCAGGCGAAGCAAGGTCGTGCCCGATCGGTTGGCGCCCACGATGAAGATGGGCGATTTCATGCGCGGACTACCTGGTCGAGCAAGTCGGCAAACGCTTTCGCCCGTGCCTGGTTGGTCATCCCCACCTGGAAAGCGGTCCGATCGATGGCCAGGTCGCCGCCGTCGAACGTCACGCCGGCCAGCCGCTCGATGACGGCGGCCATGGCCGTGGTATCGCGCGGGCCCACCAGATGGACGCCCGGTTTGTCGATCAGGAATTCCTGATTCTCGCCGGCCGGCACCGCCGCAAGGATCGGTCGATCCGTCATCAGGTACTCGTACGTTTTAGCGGAGATGCGCCCTCCGGGCGATCCGTCGGTGCGTTCGGGCAGGGCCATGAAGAGCAGATCGGCCTGCCGCACTTTGTCCTTCACCTCGGCGTGGGGCACTGGCGGATAAACGTGGACGAATCCTTCGATTTCGTGCATCCGGAGCACGCGGTCGACCAGTGCGACCGGATACTGGTTGCCGTAAACGCTGATTTCGATCCGGCCGGCCCACTCGGGGTGCCGCTCGATCACCTGGCGAATCGCGAGACCGATGTAGACCGGACTGTGACTGCGGTGGTCAAGCGAGACGAGGCGATACCGGCCCAGTTTCATCCAGGCGTGGTACAGCCGCTTGCCGAGCGACGGCGCCTCGCGATCGTCCAGGAACGGGTACCACCCGCTCATGCCGCCGGTGTAGACGATCCGGAAGGTGCCGTCGCGCGGGGGCGCCATGTCGGCCCGGTTCAACGGCCGCGCGCCCCGGCGGATGAGGCGTAACTTGGCCCGGTGCTTTTCCGGCTGCCGCGCCGCGATGCGTTCGACATTCCGTTTGGAGACATAAATCAGCGCATCGGCCTGGCGGACGAACCGGTTTTCAAGCCAGTTCGCCAGCGCGTAATGCAGCCGGGTCGGGTGGCTCGGGTTCATGTCCGAACAGGTGATGCTGTCGTTCAGGTTAAACACCAGCGGAAGCCCTGTGAGGCGCTTGAGCAGCAGGCCGAGGATGCCGCTGGAATAGGGCATCATGAAGACGAGGATCGCGTCCGGCCGGCGCTTGCGGAGTTGCCGGCGCGCCTCGAACAGGGCCGGCACGATCCAGAAGATGAAGGCATCGGGCCACACGAACAGGTCGATCAGCTTGCCGAGCCGCAGCCGTTTGAGCCACCGGAAGGCGCGCTCCGGCGTGGCCGGCGGCACCCGGTGGATCTCGATGTTTTTCCCCACCCGCGGATCCTTCGCGGCCGTGATCGCCGTGATGTCCCAACTCGCCTCCAGGTGCTCGAGCATGTTCTTGACACGGGAGGTCAGCGGGTACGTTTCAGGCGGAAATCGATAGGAGATGCAGAGCAAGTGCCTATTCATCCTCATCGCCCACCCATTTTTTCACCGTCCCGCGCGACCGTTCGAAGGGCATGGACGCAATTTGGTACGCCCGCATCCGCCGGTGCCGCCAGCGTTGAACCTGACAGTAGGCGAGCCTGGCCTGGAGCGACAGGTGCGCGCTTCCCGCCAGCCGCTCCCCGGTCAGGGTATACCCCATCTCCTCCATCAGAGGTCCGCACACGGCTTCCACGAGGGCGATCTCGCTTGTCGCCAGCCCACCCCGCCACTTATCCACGCTGGCCGTGGAGATCGGCTGTGTCAGGGTATTGACGCCGCCCAGTTCGGCGGACGCCGGGTGGATGTTGGTTTCGGACTCGCGGTAGAAGTCCAGCATCGCCGGCTCGAACGACTCGCCCAGGAATTCGCACATCCGCCGCGCGGTGTCCTCGACGCCGGCGACGAGGTCCTCGTATCGGATCGTCATCACGAGCGACGCCGGCACCGCCCGCTTCAGCAGCCCGTACCCGTCCTTCACCGACAGGTACCAGTTGAAGGCATTTAACACGCTGTCGTTCAAAAACCGGGCGAATCGGTTCATGGAATAAACGACGGCGCGTGGATCGCGGACGATGTGGATGAACCGCGCCTCGGGGTACAGCGCGTGGATGTAATCGACGTAAAAGAGGTTTTTGGGCGTTTTTTCGCCCCAGCGCTCTTTGCCTTGTTCCGTCAACCAGGCGGCCATCACGCTGTCAAGCGCGGCCCGAAGATCGGTCGGGTGCGCCTTCAGGATGGAGGCCTCGAGCGCGGCCACATCCACCCGGGTGAAGATGTGGTGCTTCTTCGTCAGGAAGGCGTGCAGGAAGTCGCGCTGGGTCGCGGCGGTGAGCCGGCCCCGGGCCGACGCCGTAAGCGCGCCCTTTTGCATGGCCTGCGTAAAAAAAGCCAGCTCCTTGGGCACGCCGATGCGCGAGTGCGCATTGAGCAGCAGCCGGAGCATGGTGGTGCCCGAGCGGCTCGCGCCGACAATAAAAAATGGCGTGGGTGTAGCGGACATGATGCGGGGTCGCAAGCGTTAGCGGCGGAGATCCGCCTTTTCAACGTGCCGGCCGCTGAGGTGAGTCACAAAGGCCTTTGACGCCTCCCGGACACTCCGGGCCAACCGGCGCGGCATGCGGCTCACATGGTACCAGCCGTCGAGCAGCCGATTCAGGACGCCCCACGGCAGGCGGGCGCCGCCATGGGTTTCTCGCTCGTACCCGAGCGAGGTCAATTCGTCGCCGGCGAGCCAGTCGAAGCGCTCGCGCTGAAAACGAGACCAGGACGTCCACCGGGCGCCGGCGTCGAAATTAGCGGGCTTCTCCTTCGGCTTCCAGGTAAGGGCTTCGCCCTCCTTCGACTCGAACGAGGAGCCGTAAATGGGGGTCTGGCCGGCCTTCTCGAAGTCGTAGCGGTTTGCGTCCAGCTCCAGAAACGTGAAGATATCCTGCAGGCTGGCGGACGTCTCGGCGCTCAGCCGCTCGTATTGCACCACCTGGAAACGAAACGCGGCGCTGTCGCCCCGTTCGCGGAAGCGGGCGATGGCGCGCGCGGCGGCAGCCCACTCGCGGGTGGCGGTCTCGAACTTCCAGCCGAAGCCGGACATGCCCGAGGCGACGACCGATCGGCCGTCCCGCACGATCACGAGCAGCGGCGAGTGCCGGAAGTAACGGGCAAACAGGTTCAGGTTGGCGACGCTGGGCGTTTTGGTAACGATCCGGCGCGCGCCGGAGAGCGACTTCAGGAACGCCGCCGCGCCGAGCCCGAGGCGGTCCGCCAGCGCCTGGACGAACCCCTCGTCGGCCCCCCAGTGCCCCCACTGCCAGCGGAGCCGGCCGACATACCGGTTCAGGCCCTCGATGTGGTGGAGCAGATAGTCTTCACGGACCGGCGTCGTGTTGATCGCCCCGCAGTCCGGATGCTGACACAACAGCCGGTGCAGGAAATTTGTCCCACTCCGCGGCATGATACCCACGATAAAGATGGGCTCGCGACGCCAGTCGACCGACGAGCCCGCCGCCAGCGCTTCCGATGTTTCGTTATGGATGGGCGCTTCGACCATTCCGAGTAGGGGTTGTTGTATGAGGGAATCGATCGTCAGGCTATGCTAGTTAAGCTAAACCGTGTACCCGAGCGCTTCCGCCACGGGCTGCACGATCGGCCGGACTTCCGCGCGCAGCGCGTCGGTCCACTCGAAATCGAGCCCATCGAAGTGTGCCTGCGCGTTCAGCTGTTTGCCTGTCACGGCCCGTATGGCCCCTTCGTCGGGACACGGGACGCCGACGAATGCAAACAGCTTCCTGTAGATCTCCATGTCGTTACTGAAGAATGCGCGTGCGGGCAGATCGAGCCGCCGTTCTTCAGGCAGGGTATCAAAAAAAGCCCGCGCGTACCCGTTGATGCGCGCCCAGCGCCAGGCTTCACGCTGGAGATTCGAGTACGAATCCCAGGCGGCATACGCCGGATCGTCCGTCCGCGGGTGGATGCGGGCGAAATTCCACGCCATGTTGCCTCCCTGGTAGGCGCCGCGCTGCATGCCCGACCGGATGACCTGGTAGGGATCGCGGTGGGAAAAGATAAACCGGCTATCCGGAAACGCCGCCGCGAAGGCTGGCGCCATGTAGGTGATCCGGTTGTTGGATTCGACGTAGACGCGCCCTTCGGCGCTGGCCTCGAGCACGAAGTCGTCCCGAACGGCAAGCGCAAACGGCTGCCAGCGTTCCATCCAGCCCTCCTGTTCGTCCATGAACGCCTCGTAGGAGGCGCGCACCAGGCGCGGCGCCGGCTCGTGTTGCGCCAGCACCTGCGGCGATAGGCTCAGCATCGACGCCATCGTCTGCGTCCCCGTCCGCCCCGTCGATAACGCAAAAACGCAGGGGAAGCCGTTCCACGCGCGCTCGTACGCCTTGCCTAGCGTGAGCTGCAACTCCTTCTTCTTAGCGATGCGCCCGCGTTCGAGATACCGTTTCAGCTTGCGGTGCATCCGCGAGAGCGCCGCGTCGGCCTGCGTTACGATGGCTGTGGCTATACTCATGACCTCCGAATTTTACCTTTTTGCCTTCTTCCTTTTGCCTTCTTCAAACGCCGCCGGGTTACTTCCTTTTGCCTTCTTCAAACGCCGCCGGGTTACGCTGCGCTAACCCGGCCTACGGGTTGTTAAAATGCCATTGCCATCAACAATCGGCTAACCCGGCCTACGGGCTCATTTTTAATGTTTAATCTTGGATTTTTAATTTTTTATCACGCTTCGATGGCTTGCTGGAACTGGATCGAATGAAACTCCCAGAGTTTGCCTTTTTTCCGGAGCAATTCGCTATAGGGCCCTTGTTCGACGATGCGGCCCTTTTCGACGACCACGACCCAGTCGGCGTTTTCGACGGTGGATAGCCGGTGGGCGATCGCGATGACGGTCCGGCCGCGCATGAGGCGTTCGAGGGATTGCTGGACAAGTTTTTCGGAGACGCTGTCGAGCGCGCTCGTGGCCTCGTCGAGGATGAGGATGTCCGGGTCCCGGAGGATGGCGCGGGCGATGGCGATGCGCTGGCGCTGGCCGCCGGAGAGGCGCATGCCGCTATCGCCGAGGACAGTGTCGAGCCCGGCCGGCATGTCCGCGATGAACTCCAGCGCGTTCGCCTGACCGGCGACCTCAAGGATCCGCTCGTCCGGGATGTCGCCAAGGCCGTACGCGATGTTGGCGCGGATGGAGTCGTTGAAGATGAAGGTGCTCTGGCTGACGACGGCGATCTTCTCGCGGAGGGACCGGGAGTTCACGTCGCGCAGGTCCACGCCATCCCACAACACGCGGCCCTGTGTGGGGTCGTAGAAGCGCGGGATGAGATCGACGAGGGTCGATTTGCCGGCGCCGGACGTGCCCACGATGGCCGTCGTTCGGGCGCGCTCGATGCGGACGTTGATGTCCTGCAGCACCTCGCTGTCGCTGTCGTACCCGAAAGACACGTTTTCGAATACGATGCCTTCCTTCAGCGATTGGATGGTGCCCTTCCCCTCGACGAGGTACGGCTTGTTGTCGGTCCGGAGCAACTCCGCCACGTTGATGAGCGACCCATGGAGGCTAGCCCAGGTGCCGCGGTTTTTGTTCAACTCGGTGATGAGCGGCATCATGCGCACCAGCGCGAAGACGAAGGCGAGCAGCAGTGCGACATCCAGTTTACCTGGCAATACATAATATTGCGTGGCGACGAGGATGATGACGATAAGTAACGTGCTAATGACGCCCTGCGAGATCGGGGTGACCTTGAGGCGCTCGTACCCGTTGCGGATCATCGCCTTCGCGAGCCGATTGATGGCTTTGTTGACCCGCCGGCGCTCGAAGTCCTGCGTGTTGTAGGCCGCGATCGTCCGCACCCCGCCGATCAACTCCGTCAGCGTGGAGGTGAACACCCCGCTGGCCGAGGTGACCCGCTCGCCACCCTTCTTGATGCGCTTAAAAAACCGCCCGAGGGACAACGAGAGGCCGCCGAAACAGACCAGGATGATCAGCGACAGCTGCCACGAGACGTAGAACATCAGGCCGACATACACCAGCATCAACGCACCACGGATGATGAAGACGTTGATAGCCTGGAGCGACTGGATGACGCGGCTGATCTCGGTCGTGAGGCTGTTGATGATCTCGCCGGCGCGCGTCTTCGAGAAATACCGCAGCGAGACGGACAACAGCTGGTCGATGATCCGCGCCCGCATCCCCTCGACATATCGAACCCGCGCGATCGTGGCATAATACTCCGACAGAAACCCGAATATCGCCCGCAACCACGACGCGACGAGGATGATACCACAGATCCGGTACATGCGTTCGAGTTGCGTCCCATCCACATGCAATACCCAGGTATCGAACCACAGCCACCCCGTCTGGAACGTCTCCACATCCGTATCTGCGATGTTGCGCAGAAACGGAATCAACATGCCGATGCTGGCGCCCTCGAAAACGGCCGTGAGGAGCGCAAACAGGCACGTCAGAAACAGAAAGTACCAGTGCTCACGAAAGATGCCCAGAAGAATGCGGACCTCTCGGCTCAATCGTTTGCTAATAAATGAAATCATGAGATAGTGGTTGGCATGTTGGCGGGCATGTCCCGAGGGACGGCGGCTCTAGCCGACGGACTCGAAGGGTCGCAGGTTAGCAAGTTGGTAGATTCCAAGGCTACAGTGGATGATCACATCCCATAAAAACCTGTAACCTGTAACCTGTCAACGTGCAACTATACATTCCCAATACGGATGATCAGCAGCACCAGCGCGGAGGCGGCGCCGATGCCCGAGAGGATGGTGCTCAGACCAAAACGTTGCTTCGATTCGGTTTCCAAATACACGATGTCGCCCGCCTGGAGCGCCGGGTAGGCGGTGCCCTCGGAAAGCATCTTCTTCACATCGGCCGAATAAATTTCGTTACGCCGGCTGACGGTGCCCCTGTACACGTGGATGAACACCTTTTCCTTCGTCTGCGAGTTGCTCTGGCCAATGTTGGGGACCTGGGCCGCCGTCAGCAACTCGAGAAAATCGACATCCGACTCCACCTTCCAGATGCCCGGGGAGGACACCGCGCCCCAGAGATAGATCATCATGGTCGGCCGGCCCGGACGCGAAAAGTCCACGATGCGCTCCTCGGGCTGCGCCATACACAGCGAACTCGTGAAGGCCAGGACGACAAAACCAAGTACTACGCTTTTTGACAGAAAACGCGGCATCAATACACGGGAGGAAGAGATCATGGAATATCACCGGGGGGATAAATCGTGGGATCAGTCGAATAGGGCTGCATAGAGGTCGTCGGGGCACGACGACACCTCTACGGTCGATCCGGCGGAGGCGGTTACGAGAAAATATCCGCTAAAATAACACGGCGATTAAGAAGAAGGCTCCGACCCCTGGCAGACCAGCGACCGGAGCCCTCCTTCGGCTTGCAGTGTGTTGGGGGCCAGCGGCTTACGCTCTGGTTCCGCTCGGAACGGGTTGGTCGTAGCTGTAGGAGCTATCGTACCCGTAGATGTAGTATCCTTTCATGCCGGCGCGGCGCGCGTCGAACCGGTTGAGGATCACGCCGGCGACAGTCACGCCGACCGCTTCCAGCGTCTGACGCGTCACAGTCAGCGCCTGCTGGTCCGTGGCGTCGGCGTTTACGACAACGATCGTCGCGTCGCAGATCGTCGACAGCACGACCGCGTCGGTCACGGCCAGCACTGGCGGCGAATCCACGATGATGGTATCGAACATTTCGCGCAGGCTATTAATGCCGTCTTTCAAAAGAGACGAGCCGACAAGTTCGGACGGACGGTTCGAGGTGGTGCCGGCCGGGATAAAGTGGAGGTACGGGATCGTGGTCTCGAACTCCTCCAGCAAAAACTCTCCGGGATGGGTGAGCAGGTCGACAAACCCCGGCGCGCGGTCGCGGCCCATGAGCTTGTGGCACGAGGGCCGGCGCAGGTCCAGGTCGATCAGCAACGTCCGTCGGCCGCTTTCCGCCATAGCGATGGCGAGGTTGACGGAGGTGACGCTTTTGCCGTCGCCGGCTTCGGGGCTCGTAATGAGCACCACCTGCGGCGGGTTGTCCTCGAACAAGAAGTCGATGTTCGTCCGCGTCAGCCGGTAGTTCTCGGCGATCGACGAGCCCGGTTGGAGCGCGGTAACCAGGTGGGCGTTCAGCTGAGCGCCGTTGTATTCGACGAGTTCGCTGCCGCCGTGGCTCTCCTTGATGTCCCGATGCATCTCCGGAATCACGCCGACCAGCTGGAAGCCCATGTCCCGCACGTCGGCAGGCCGCGCCACGCGGCGGTCCACCGCCTTGCGCACGAACGCCATGCCGGTGCCGAAACCGAGCCCGAGCAACAGGCCCAGGACGAGGCTCTGCGTGAGGTCGTTGCCGACAGGCAGGGGCTGCTGAGCTTCGCGGATGATGGAGACGTTCCCGATGTCGGACTGTTCGGCGATTTCGGCCTGCTGGAGCTCCTGTTGGAGTGTTTTGTATCCCTGCTCCACCACGGCGCGCTCCCGTTCGAGCTGCTGGCGCTCCAGCGTCATCGTCGGGATGGTACGCAGCTTCTTCTCGGCCTCGTTCACCCGCCGGCTCAACGCGTTCACGTTAAACGTGAGTTCGTTGATCGCCATGTCCTTCTCGAGGATCTGGGCCCGGAGCTGCGTGGCGTAGCTGAGGGGCTCGACTGTGCCGCGGGTTGTCGCGGTGCCGGCACTCAGCGTCTCGCTCACAAGCTGGTACGCCAGCGCATTTTTGCGCTCCTCGAGGTTCTTGATGCCGACGATGAGTTCGTTGAGTTCGGGGACTTCACTCTCCCGCCCGCGACGCGTCGGATCGTAGATGTAGTACTCTTCGGCCTTCATTTTCTCCTCGGCGATCCGTTCCTGAAGCGCCTGAATTTCCGAATCGATGCCCGAGCTGACCTGGCTGACCAGGTTCGGCGCGACGCGTTCGTACTCCTTCGCCAGATGCTCACGCGTCCGCTGCTCCGCCTGCAACTCCAACTCCTTCGTCTCCAGATCGGAGGTCAACGTCGCGTACTGGGTGAGAAACACCTCCCCCGTCGTGCCACCCGAAATCGCCTCGCTGCTGCTGAACATGGCCTCCCAGCGGTAATCCAACGCCGCCAGCTCCTCGCGGCGTTTGGCGAGCAGCTCCTGGACGAACTGGCGCGCCTGCACCAGGCGGGCGCGGCTGCGTTCCTTGTCCATCAGCTGGTATTCCTGCGCATAGAGATTGGCGAGGCGGACCGACTCGACCTGCGATGGGCTCAGCGCCTTGATGGTGATCATGTTCTGCTCGGACGGCAGGAACAGCACGCGGACGCGGATCCGCAGGGCGATCTCCTCGAGTGTGAGCGGCGGGCTGCCCTCCGGAGCGCTCAGCACGGAGAAGTAGGCGTTCGAGCCCAGGGCATCGGCCACTTCGATGAGCCGCTGCGCCACGCGCCGGCTCAGCTCGCCCGAGTTGTTGAGGAAGCTCAGCTCGTCCGCCTGGGAGTTCACGCTGACGCTGTAGGTGGACAGGCGGTCGGTCGGCGACGCGGCCGAGCTACCCGAGGCGATGGACACCAGGCTGGACGCCTCGAACAGGGGCGTCTCGGTATATTTATAGGCGACGATGCCGGCCGAAATCAGCATACAGGTCACCAGGATAATCCACTTACCCTGGAGGATCGTATTCCAGATCTCGCCGAGATCGATCGACGTCTTCTCAGGCGCCGCCATCTGCGGAAAAACCGCGCCGTTTGCGCCGGGCCTTTCGGCCGGTAACATCGACGGCGGTACGCGTCTTTTTTTCTCTAATTGATTCATATTCTTGGACGAAACCCCGAGGGGGGGATATACATGTGGTAGCTCTCCTTTCGGATTCGTACGCTGGGTCGGCGACGCCGGGGGGTTTTTCCCCGAGATGATCACGCGCCAGGCCTTCCGTAGGTCGCACCGATGCTCGAGCATGTACTCGGTTTGTCCGAAGCGCCGGCCATCGAGGCACCGTGACCCCGACGACCGGTTGGTAACATCCGTTCGCTCAACTGGCCCCGTGGCCCGTCAATACGACCGGGATGGTTTTGAGGAGGATGTAGTAATCGAGCGACAGCGTCCATTCCTTTCGATAATTGACGTCGATTACGACACGCTCGCCAAAGCTAAGTTGATTGCGACCCGACACCTGCCAGAGCCCGGTAAGCCCGGGGTTGCACGCCAGCACCACGCGTTCCTTACCCAACATCTGAGGTGTTTCGGATGGAATGTACGCGCGCGGGCCGACGAGGCTCATATCGCCTGTTAATACGTTCCAGAGCTGAGGCAGCTCATCTAGACTGTATCGGCGAAGGACCTTGCCGATTGAAGTCACCCGCGGATCGTCACGCAGTTTGTGGTAGATTTCGTATTCCTGTCGTTGCACCGGGTCGTTTCGCAGAATCTCTTTCAGTTTCTCTTCGGCGTCCACGTGCATCGTGCGAAACTTGATAACGCCAAACGTGCGCTTTTTGTGGCCGAGGCGCTGCTGGACAAAAAAGAGCGGCCCGGGGCTCGTGATCTTGGTCATCAGCGCGACCGCCAGGAAGAGCGGCGCGAAGGCGATCAGCATGCCGCTGGCGAAGGTGATGTCCATGCTGCGCTTGATGATACGCTGGAAATACGCCAGCTCCCTCGGCTCCCAGGTCTCGACATAACTCTCGATATCCCGGGCGTCGACCAGCACCGGGTGGTCCGGCGTATCGCCGCGGACGACGAAGATCTGATCGAAGATCGACAGGGCCTTGAGGGTCCGCAGGTACATGGTCTCTTCGGCGCTGTCCAGCGCAAGCACCACGAACGGGATCCGATGCGTCTGCGCGAGGGTCCGGTAGAGGCGCGTGCTAGACAGGGTCGGGATGCCCATGTACTGGCCGTTTTCGATGTCGTCCTGCAAGAGCGCCACGGGTTTGACGCCCAGCTCAGGCGAACGTCGGAGCAACTTCACGGCCTCGCGGCCCGCGACGCCCCGCCCGATCACGAGCGCGGACAACCCCCACCAGGAGGCGCGCGAGAACATGATCCGGGTGAGGACGCGCATGAAAGGCACGAAGAGGATGAGCAGCGGCCCCGCCACGCCGATGAGCAGGAAGAGGCTCCGCGCGCTCGGGGCGACAAACGAAGCCGGCAGCATTAACCCGAGAAAGACGAGGACCGAGGCCTTCGTCAGCCCGGCCAGCTCCTGCTGGGGTTGGAGCGCGAACGGCTGGTAGAGGCTTCCGGCGGCATACGCCACCAGGAAGAGGGAAAATGCAGGGATCAGGAGGAACGGCTCGGGGAGCGCCAGCCCCGTCAGCTTCGAGGCGACGAGCAGGGCGTTTACCACTGTGCACAGCGACACGACGTCCGCCATGACAAGTGTGAGCTGGGTGAGGCGCTTGGAGGTCGACAGCCGCGTCTGCTGCTGCGCGATCGTCCGTACGGCGCCCGTTTCAGTGACTGTTGGGGCCGCAAGCGAAGAGGTGTACATGTTGTCAGCGTAGCCTTTCATGAGATCCATGTCGCTATTCGATTCCGGTTGTCATGAACTGCGTATATGCGCGCTCAATCACGTCACTAAACGCGGTGCGAAAATGATCGGCCGAGAACCGAAGGGCATTCTCGCGGATGCGTTCGGGGTCGAGCCGGCTGTAGTTCGCATCGAGGGTATCGAGCGCCGCGCGAATGCCGTCGGTCGTTTGCTCGTAAAAGAAGAAGCCGGTTTCGCCCGGAATGACCGTCTCGGTCGCGCCGCCGCGACCGTAAGCCACCACCGGCGTCCCGCATGCCTGGGCCTCGACCGGGATGATTCCGAAGTCTTCTTCCGCCGCAAACACGAAGGCGCGGGCGCGCTGCATGTAATCTTTCAGCGTGGCGAAGGGCTGGAAACCCAGCATCGTCACGTTTTTGCCGGCTTTCTCCGCGATCCGGTCGTACTCGGGGCCATCACCGATCACCACGAGCTGCTTGTCGGGCATCTGAGAGAAGGCTTCGACGATGAGGTCGATCCGCTTGTACGGCACAAGCCGCGACGCCGTCAGGTAGAAGTCATCCTTCTTTGGGTGGAGCGAAAACGCCGTGGTGTCGACGGGCGGATACACGACCTCGGCCCGGCGGCGGTACGTCTTCCACACGCGGCGGGCGACGGTGCGGGAGTTGGCGACGAAGTGGTCCACCCGGTTCGCGCTGATGGCGTCGAACAACCGCACATAGTGCAGGATGGCCTTCGCGAGCAGCCCCTTCATGCCCCGCTCCAGGTTGCCCTCCTTCAGGTACTGGAAGTAGAGATCCCAGGCGTAACGGACGGGGCTGTGGACGTAGCTGATATGGAGCTGGTCGGCCGTGGTCAACACGCCTTTCGCGGCGACATAACTCGAGGAGACGACGACATCCGCGCCGCGCAGATCGAATTGCTCGGTGGCGAAGGGCACGAACGGCAGATACATCCGGTACTTGCTGCGGGCGAACGGAAGCCGTTGGATGAGAGACGTTGTGACCGTCTTGCCCTGGAGAAACGCACGCTGATCCTCGGGCAGGAAGTCGATTAAGCTGAACAACCGACTGTTCGGCAACACATGGATCATCTGCTCAAGTACGCGCTCGGCGCCGGCATATACGGGCAGCCAGTCGTGCACGATGGCTGTCTGAACCGAGGGAGGCAACGGCCATCCACTTTTCAACTCACGCCGGATGGCCGGCTGCGTAGCTTGAGTCGCGGTGGCTATGTCCAGATCGCTGTACATTACGTCGATTGCGGTAGGTGATCGTGCCCGGGTGCGCTAGCCATCGTGAGCAAGAGTGGTCGCTTCGGAGGCTGTACACACATACAGCGCTACAAACATCGGGAAAACCGACACGCGAACTGTCTCGATGCTATCCAGAGTGTGTCACGAAACTATGGTCTTTCGCGGCCGGGGGGCACGTCTCAGGTGGATGATTCGGGGGGAGCGAGACGACGGGGAGAGGCGCTGGGGTGGTGCACGCGCGCATTCGCCGGGGGCATACCTGATCTCGAACGTGCCTTAAAAATACGCCGGCGCATGCGGCCGCCCGTGCCTCTATTGACCGATCCTGCGCGAGCGGAATGGCGCGGAAAAAGCCGGATGGGTGCGCCAAAAGCGCATTAGATAAGGCAAAAGGGAAAAGGGAAAAGGGAAAAGGACCTGCCCCCTGTTTTCTCTTTTGCCTTTTGCCTTTTCCCTTTTGCCTTAATGCAAGTGTCTCTGCCCGTGCATCCACTGGATGGCGTACTGCATGAGGCCGGAGACGGAGTCCAGCCCCAGTTTCTCCTTGATGCGCCGGCGGTAGGTCTCGACGGTCTTACGGCTCAGGTGCAGATTATCGGAGATCTCGCCGAGGCCGGCGCCATGGCCCAGCATCTCGAAGATGGCCATCTCTCGGTCGGTCAGCTTCCCTACGATAAACCCGTTATGCTGCTCCTTCACGACCTTGCCGAGGATGCGCGAGGTCATCCGCCGGCTGAGGTAGACCTCCCCTCGCATGACGCTCCGGATGGCCTCGACGATGTGCCGCGTGGGTTCGCTTTTCGCGAGGTACCCGAGGGCGCCGGCGTGAATGGCCCGCTCGGCGTACGCCAGCTCGTCGTACATGGAATAAACGAGCACCTGGATGTTCGGATACTGAGCGCGGATGTTCTGCACGAGGTCCAGCCCATGTGCGTCCTTCAGAGAAATATCAACCACCGCGACGTCCGGGCGGACACCTTCCATCAGGGTGAACGCCTCACCCGCCGAACTGGCCTGGCCACACAACTCCATGTCGATCTTATCGCGGATCGTGTAGGCCAGGGCTTCCCGTATCGCGGGATGGTCATCGATGACCATAACCTTGATTCGCCTCGAAAAAATGTCGCGCGTGGTCTGGGGGGGCATCGCGTTCCAGAGAGTATTCACGCTCACAATGCTTCAGGTTGACTGGGCACTCGTAGGTGCAAAATACCGGCAAAACGCACGGCGGGAGGAGGGGGCGCGGTATCCAGAACGATCAACCAGATAGACGGCGCCGGGTCTACGAAGACCGCGGCGCATCAAAAAACCCGACCGGACGTGGTGGAGATGGGGCTTTCAGAGGCTCTGGTGTCGTTGTCGATACGCAAGGTATCCCTCCGCCGGGTTCCAGAGCACAACCTTTGGCAGAGAGATCGTAGGTAGTTTTAGCGCATATCCTGTAGCCAAACAAAAAGCCGGCGCGATGCGCCGGCTTTGAAGAAGAGTTTACGCTGAACGACGCCCGGACGAGGTTTCCGGTCTGGCGTTTAATGGGATGCCTGAGAATCGCTCTGTCCGTAGCGCCACTGGACGGCGTACTGGAGCAACTCCGCGACGGTCTCGAAATCGAGCTTCTCCTTCACGCGGCGGCGGTAGGTTTCGACGGTCTTACGGCTGAGATTGAGACGCTGCGTGATTTCCTGCACGCTGAAGCCTTCTCCGAGCATCTGGAAGACGGCCATCTCTCTATCCGTCAACTGGTCGATCGCAAAGCCGGGGCTTGAGGAGCGGCCGGTAGCGATCTTGCTCAGCATCCGCGAGGCCATGCGCCGGCTGAGGTACACCTCGCCCTGCATCACGCTGCGGATCGCTTCGACGACGCTCTGTGTGGGCTCGCTTTTCATGAGATAGCCCGAAGCGCCGGCGCGGATCGCGCGCTCGGCATACACACTCTCGTCGTACATCGAAAACACGACCACCTGCACATGCGGGTACTGCGCCCGGATGTTCTGCACGAGATCGAGGCCGTGCGCGTCCTCCAGCGAAATGTCGATCACCGCCACGTCGGGCTGCATCTTCTGGACGAGTTGAAACGCCTCATCGGCGTTACTCGCCTGACCTACAAGCTCCATGCCCATCTTGTCGGCGATGATGTCCGCGATGGCTTCGCGAATGGCCGGGTGGTCGTCGACTACCAGTACGCGGATACGACCGCCTGTCGACTTGGCCGAACTCATGACCGGGGTGTTGATTTCAGCGGAATTCATCTAATCTATCCTGTGGTTTCTCGGGTGAACAACCTTAAACGGGTTCATTTAAATGATTACGGATCCAGGAATTCGCCCCATCATCTTCCTCTACGTATCGGTCCTTTTTTTACATCCATAACTGACCTGTCGCCGTGGTCCGCGATGGCCGCTGCGCACGGCCCACGTGGACACGATGGATCATGCCCCTACGCGAACTGCGTCAACTCATGCCGGAGCAGGTTCTCCTTGATCACACAGCGTACTCTCGTTCCTTCGCCGGCGGCCGACGTAATCTCGAGGGCACCTTTTATTGTCCTGGCACGGTAATCCATGCTGTTGAGGCCTAGCGACTTACCCGTGCGCACCGAGGGGTCGAACCCCTTGCCGTTGTCTTCCACCGATAGCATAATCTCGTTGCCCCGTGCATTGAGTGCGATCAGAATTTGAGACGCTTCGGCGTGCTTCAGTGCGTTGTTCACGGCCTCCTGAGCGACTCGGTACAGGTGCATCTTGGTGTCTTTCTCCCAGACATCCACCACGCCGTCCGTCATAAACGTGCAGGTGATGCCTGGCAGACCGGTCGTATTGTGCGCCAGCTCGTTGAGCGCCGTGGCCAGCCCTTCGTAAAAAAGCTGCGTCGGCGTAAGACCCCGGTAGATCTCCCGAACGCGCCGGGAAGCCTGCTCCGCGAAGCCAGACACCTTTCGGGCCTGAACGGCGCTTTCGTCTTCCTGGGCGGCCAGTTTCTCCGCCAGGTTCTGGCTGAGCATCCGCACGCCGGTGAGCAGCTGCCCCACCCCGTCGTGCAGGTCGCGACCAATACGCTGCTGTTGCTCTTCGAGCGCTTCGACCATCTGCCGCTCGAGCATGACGCGCTCGGTAACCTCGACACAGCTGCCCCAGACGCGGATCAGCGTGTCGTTCTTGACGGTGCCGACGGCGTTGATGACGAAGTGGCGCATGGCCTTGCCGACGCAGGCGACGGAATACTCGTGGTTGTGGAGCCGGTAGCCGGACCGGACGAACTCCTCGACCAGCGCCACCTCCAGGTGTGGCATGACGACATTCAGCCGCCGGCCAAGCACGGTTTCGGTGTGCCGGCTGCCCAGCAACACGGCCATCACCCGGTTACACTCGGCCAGATCGGCCTGTTCACAAAATGCGGCGACCTGCAAGGAGATCGAGCGTAGCGTCGACACCGGCTGCTCCAGTTCGATGCGCCAGATCGCCTCGGAGGTCGTGTCGACGAACGTGCGGTAACGTTCTTCGCTTTCGCGGAGCGCTTCTTCGGAGATCTTGCGCTCGAAATAGGTCGACAACAGGTCCCCCAATACACTCAGCACCCGGCTATCGGCCTCGCGCCATTCCGGTGGCCGCCCGCCATATTCTACCCCCAGATAGCCGTGGAGCTTGCCGTGCGGCGACAAGACGGGCACGGCGAGGGCCGTCTGCGTCCCCTGCTTCGAGGCCCGGGAAAGCCGCGTCCCGTTCCACTTACACACAAGTCGCTGCGCTTCGACATTCGCCCCGGGTCCAAAATCGAACACAGGGAGCGGTCCGGTGTCGGCCGACGACTTTTCCCAGATCCGCGGTTGCGACAACTCGTGCAACGCCGCCGGCGAAGCCTGCAGCAACTGCTTGTCCGACGGGATCTCCACAAAATACACGGTCTCGGCCCCCACCGCCTCGCCCATCAAGCCCAACAACTGCTCGAAGTTCACCGCTCCACCCGAGACCAGCTGCTGCGACGCCTCGACAAGCGCGCTCTCGACACGCATCCGGTGTTCGATCCGGAGTTCCTGCTGGCGGTTGGCCGTCACATCGCGTAATACATCGCGCAACACGACGATGGCGCCGAGCACCTGCCCCTGTTCGCGGAGCGGCGTCACCGACAACGTCACCTGGCGCGTTCGCCAGTCCTTTAATACCAGAGTGTCTCGCCCCGTCCAAACCCCTTTTCGCTCCAAATCGGCCTGAACAGCCGCATCCTTCTCGAAGGGGGTGTTGCGTTGCCGGACGAGCGATTCGTAGGGCTCACCGATGGCCTCACGGGCCGAGAGACCGAAGATGATCTCGGCGCCCTGATTAAAATAGGTGACCAGTCCCTGGCGATCTATAGCCAGGATCGCCTCGCTCACCTGGCTCAATATCTGCGATTCGAGCACCGATGGGTAGGCGCCGTCCCCATCCGACCAGGACGCCGGCACGTGATCCGCCGTCAGCGTTTCCAGCCCCTGTTGTTTTTCTATGGCGCCGCCGATACCCAAGGATAAGCTTTGCAAGATCGATTCGTCGTTAGTGGTCCACTGGACGCTCTTTACAAAATGCTCGAGACCGATTACCCCCCAATACCTCCCACCTACGAGGATCGGCACAAACAGGTAGGACTTAACGGCCGCGTCCACGGGGTTGGATGGATGGGATGCCCGTATCGCCCGGCCGGCGGCGAGGCCCGGCGCCCAATCCGTATACTGCAGAAACAGGGCGTGGCGTTCGAGCGACGCGCCGGCTCGGGGCCCGCCGGCCTGTCCGACATGCGGCGCCAGCCAGTGGGCGACGACCTCGAGCCGGGGCGGTTCGCCCTCGCGATGGTGGGCGACAAACGCCCGGTCCAGCTCGAGCGTCCGGCCCAGCGATCGCAACGCCGCCTGCAGGGCGCGAGGGAAGTCGGTATTAAGCAAGAGCTGGCACTGCGCCGCTGCAACGGCCCAGAGCAGATGCGCCTGACGCCGATCCCCGTCTCCGCGTATGCGGGCGGCACGGTCCTCCGGGCGCTCCATCACACTGTCAACCGTTTTTTGCATCGGCCGCACGCTGCGAATGATCTGTCGGTAGGGGGGATTGCGAATAGGATCTATTCTTGCACGATAAAACGATCCAGAGATCCTCGCACAATGCGGAAGGCGGCGCACCGTGAGGCCGAATGAGGGTGCCTATTTTGGTGCCGTGACGCTCCGTGTGTCCGGCCTCGGAGTCCAACTCCGTACCGGGCGCAGGGTGCAGTTTAGCCAATGGCGCACCGGGTAAATGTCACAGAACTATGCTCATTCGGTCGAAAGGTGATCGCAGGGGCTGGTATCTGGCTCCAGATTTCGCATCCGTCGCCGTACAGAACGAATAGCATAAAAGCGCCCACCCAACGAGCCAATTGTATTGACGTATGTCATCCTTCCCTGGCGTCTTAGAACAGAGCCTGCTGCTACAGAGCGCCTATCCAGTCGCAGCGCCGCATAAGCGGCTGCAGCCGGATCCTGCGTCGCTCTCCGCGCTCAACTGGCAATTTGTGCTGAAGCAGGCTCGCGCGCACAGCATCCTCCCGCTCTTGCACCGGTTTCTGAGCCAGAACCCGGAGTGGGCGCCGCCCGTGGATGTCATGGCATTCCTGACCAACCACGTACGCGAGCAATCCGTCACCAACCTCTTTCAGCTGCGCGAGCTGCTTCGCATGCTCGACCTGCTGAGCGCGGAAGGCTTGCGTGTGGCGCCGTTTAAGGGCCCGTCGCTAAGCGCTTACCTGTATGACGACGTGGGAATCCGGCCCTTCAGCGACCTGGACGTGCTGATCGCTCGCGAGGATTTCCCGCGTGTGAAGGCCGTCTTCGAGGCCAATGGGTACCACGCATTCCGTACCTTCAACGCGGACGAAGAAGAGGCTTTCCTCCATACCCAGATGGGCTACGAGTTCGTCCGCAACGACGAACGGGTCGTATTCGAGGTGCACTGGTCGTTCCTCAACCGTGTCCACACGTTCCGGCTCGATCCATCGGAGGTACTCGCCCGGGTGCAACCGATACCGCTCATGGGTAAAAAGGTACTCATGTTCGAGCCGGCGGATATGCTCCTTTACCTTTGTGCCCACGGCTCGAAAAGCTTCTGGGAGCGCCTCCGCTGGATCAGCGACATCGCCGAACTGGTCGTCCGCCACCAGCATGACGGCACCGTGGAAGAGGCGCGCCGGCGCGCACGCGAGATCCAGTCCGAACGGATGTTGTTGCTGGGGCTCGACCTCGCGCAGCACCTGCTGGATATCGAGCTTCCCGGTGACATGAAAAAAGAACTCCGATGGGACGGCACCGTGGGGCAGCTTACGAATGCCGTCGTCCAGCACCTGTTCACCGGCCAGGAGCTGCCGCCGAAATACCAGCTCAACTTCCACCTGCAGATGCGCGAACGTTTTCGCGATCGCCTGCCGTATTACTGGCATATCGCGCAACTGTACCTGTACGGAAACGAAAAGGATCGAGCGATGATCGCCCTGCCGGCCGCCCTTTCGTTCCTCTATCCGTTCGTCAAACCCGTCCGCCTCATTCGTGACAAAATGGGCCTTGCCTCCGCGTATGCCGGCGACGAGGCCGTTCAATCGAAACACTGATCGTACCTATCACTCCCGAAACCAACTGTGTATTTTATGGAACTCCGCAAGAAGCAACCCTCGGCCCTCGCCCGCCGGATCGAACACACGGTAACCATCCGCGGCGATAGCATGCTTCCAGACCTGGCGCCTGGCGAAACGTACCATTACGTGCCGGCGGACCGGGTCACCCACGACGGCCTCTACATCCTCCGGTTGGATGGGCACGAAATGGTCAAGCAAATCCAACGCCTGCCGGGCAACCGGCTACGCATCTCGAGCATCAACACCCGCTACGCCACCTACGACGTCCAGGAAGATGACCCCACCCTCGTCATCCTCGGCCATACCCTCGGCGAGTCCATGAGCGCCGACGCACTGTTCAGGGCGCGCTGACCAGGCAGGTTGCAGGTTGGCAATTACGTGTGGATGACTTAAAAACCTGTAACCTGCAAACCTGCAAACCTGTAACCTGCAACCAATTTCGTACATTGTCGGCGTTCCTCCACCAGAACGAATACCGATAATGAACAATAAAACGATAGCTCGCTTCCTGAAGGAGACATCCGCCCTGATCGATCTCACGGGCGGCAATATCTTTCGCGCACGCGCCATGGAAAACGCGGCGCGCACGATCGAGCGGCTCGATGCAGCAGCAATCGATCTATTGCAGGCCGGCACGCTGACGAACGTAAAAGGCATCGGGGACGGCCTTGCCGCGCAGATCAAGGAGCTCGTTCAAACGGGCAGCTTTGAAGTGCGGGATGAACTCCTCGGCGCCATCCCACCCGGCGTACTGGACATGATGCGCATCAAGGGCCTCGGCGCAAAAAAGGTGCGCGCCATCTGGCAGCAGCTCGAAATCACGTCCATTGCCGGCCTGGAAGAAGCCTGCCTGATCGGCCGACTGGCGGACCTCGATGGCTTCGGCGCCAAAACGCAGGAGAATATCCTCGAGAATATCCGGCTCCTGAAGCAGTACAGCGCCCAACGTCGCTACGCCGACGCCGTCGTTCAAGCCACCCCCCTGATCGAGGGGCTCCGCGCCCAATTCGCCCAGGTCGAGCCGGCCGGCGTCTTCCGCCGGAAATGCGAAACGGTCGATCGGGTCGACCTTGTGGCCGTGGCGGATTCCGCCGACGTACTCCTTTCGGCCGCATCGGTGTTCTTGACCGATGCCGTCGTCGCCGAGGGGTCCAGAGTGACCGGCACCCTGCCGGACGGCCTCGCCGTCGCGATCCATCAAGCCGCCGCTGACCGCTTCGGGGCGTTCTGGCTGGAGCAAACGGGCTCCGAAGAACACCTCGCGGACCTGAGAAGCCTCCTGGGCAAGATCCCGCCCGAGGCCGACGAGGCCGCCATCTACGCCAGGGCCGGCCTGGCCTGGGTGCCGCCGGAGTTACGCGAAGGACGTGGGGAGATCGAAGCCGCCGCGACCCGGCTGCCCAAACTCATCGTTCACGAGGACTTGAAGGGCTCGCTCCACAACCATTCGCGCTACAGCGACGGCGCCAACAGTCTCGAGGAAATGGCCGAAGCCACGCGCGCCCTTGGCCTTTCGTATTTCGGCATCTGCGACCACAGCCAGTCGCTCGTCATCGCCAACGGCATGCCGCCCGAGCGGGTCGCGCAGCAACAAGAAGAGATCCGCCGGCTCAATGCCGGCTACGCCGCTCAGGACATTAAATTCCGCATCTTTAGCGGCATCGAAAGCGATATCCTGCTCGATGGCTCGCTCGACTATCCCGAAGAGATTCTGGCGTCGTTCGACTTCGTCGTGGCCAGCGTTCATAGCGGGCTCACCATGCCAGAGGCCGAGGCAACCGCGCGTCTGCTCCGCGCGATCGACAACCCCTATACAACGATCCTGGGACATCCTACCGGCCGGCTCCTGCTCGTCCGTGAAGGCTATTTCCTCGATTACAGCCGCATCCTCGATGCGTGCGCCGAGCGGGGCGTCGCCATCGAACTCAATGCCAATCCCTACCGGCTCGACCTGGACTGGCGCTGGATCAAGGAGGCGACCGACCGCGGCATCCTGATCTCGATCAATCCGGACGCGCATACCCGCGAGGGCTTGTTGGATACCCGCTGGGGTGTCGAGGCGGCCCGTAAGGGATGGCTCGAAGCCTCCATGTGCCTCAATGCCCTGTCCCTCGATGCCTTCGCGGCGTGGCTGGCGGTGCCCAGGAAGAAACGGACCCGCCCGTAGCGTCGTACCAGCGCTCCACTCATTGCGGCCGGATGAACACACGACCTCGCCTACCCTTCCCTATTCCTCACCTGCCCTCCGGAGCCACCCTCCCGTTTATCGGCCTGGGTGCGCGGATGCTGGGCCCACTCGTCGCCGTGTTTGTGCTGGCTGTCACATCCATCGCCGGCATCTGGTTTCTCGCGTACGGGCTCGACGCCAGCGCCCCTGATGAACTGGAGATAACCACACTCCTGGCGCCGGCCCGGGTCGGCTGGTTCGAGGATGAGAGCATCAGGATCGAGGCCGAGAACGAGCTGGATGCCGCGACGGCGCTGGGATATGCCCACGCCGTGTCGTATCTCTGGCCGATTTCCCTCTGGCGGCAGACGGCACAGGGCGCTCTCACGGCCTGGTTTGGACCGGATCTGCTCGAACTCGATCGATTCGCCCGAGAGCTGCGCTTCGATGCCCTTGCGCAGGAGACCTTTCGGACCCTCCCTACCGATCAACAGGCCTATCTCCGCGCGTACGCGGCGGGAATCAACAAAGCCTTCGATGAAACGGCCTTCCTCGCGCAAGATGAATTCGCGATCCTCCAGGTGACACCGGCCCGCTGGCGGCCGTGGCACACCCTGTCCGTCGAACGGTTGATGGGATGGCTGGCCGTCCGCCTGGATACTACCGCCGCCGGCGACGTCCCCATTCCGGCCTCTTTGCGCCGCTTCCTGGCGTCCGATCGCCAGCTGCGCGGCTGGCTCCAGCTCCACAGCTTCGATTATAGCTTCGCCTGGGTCCACCGCGACTCCTCCGGCGCCGTCCTGGGGCAGCGGCATGTGACGGGCTCCACCCCCATCCCCCTCTTCCTCGAAACCATTGTGCGGACACCCGCCGGCGAGCGCATCGTGGCCGGCATACCGGGCACGCCTATCACCCCGGCCGGTCGCGTCCGGGGAGCCACCTGGGCCATCCTACTCCGTAGCGTGGCCCAGATCGCGCCGGCCTCGGCCCACCTCTCGCGCGATACCCCCATGATCTACGAACGGATCGAGGGGCGCAACGGCATCGAATTTCTCCATGCCTTTCGACCGGGGCGCGGCCATTTGCAGTTTCTTGCTGTCCAGGATACAAGCGACGCACTGCCGGACTCGGCTCTGACGCTGTTCTGGGCCGGGCTCGAACCGGGCACCGACCTCGCGGCGTGGCGTGCCTTGCCGGCCGGGCCGGACTCCGCCTTCACGCTGTTCGACGGCGCCGGCATCCGCATGCAACCCGATGGCGCCTGGGCACTCTCCGGTAGCCCGGCCTTCCAGACAACCTCGGGCCCGATCACCCTCGTCGGCGATACGCCATGGACGCCTTATCTCGCGCGGCATCTGGACGCCCTCAACAGGCTGCCAGAAGGAGTCGATCGATTCGCCGGCTGGAACGAGGACTGCTATAGCGAATGGGCCGCAGACCTCGCGCCGCGTTTCCTGGCTGCGCTCGGGCGGTCGGACAGCCTCTCGGCCATGGATCGGGACGCCCTCACGTACCTCCGCAACTGGGACTTCACGTATGCCCGCGCCAGCATCGGGGCTTCCATCTTCGATGCCTGGCTCGACGGCCTGAATGGCCGGCGCCTCACCACCCACCCGGATGCCTTCAGCACCCTGCCACCGGATGACACGCTGCTCGTGGCATTTAAGCGGGCCGTCGCGCACCTGGCCGATACGCTGAGCAGCGACCTCAGCACCTGGCGGCTCGAAAACTACCACCCGGTCACCTACCGCTATCCGGCCTGGTCGTTTGCCAACACCGTGGATACCGACCGCCTGCGCCTTTCCGAAACACGTTTCGCCCCACTCCAGCTCCCGGGCCGCGGTCATCCCTCGACACTTTGCTGGGGGTCGTTCCAAACCGGGGATCGCTTCCAGTCCTCCGCTACCTGGGATGCCTGGGCGTACACGCCGCCCAACGACACCCTCTACACCCGCCGGCGCGCCCTGGACGCCTCCGGCTTCCTGGGCCGCTATCGCATCCCCGTCCAGCCTCCCGGCGCCCACCGATTACATCAGGACGCCGAGCCGGCTTCTGAAACGAGGCTGGTCCCGGCGGATTGATAGCGACTAGACTTCCATCGGCATCCTCCACAAAGGCTCCGCAACCATGGCTCCATCTCGCATCTTCCTCGGCATCGATGCCGGAGGATCCAGGTCCCGCCTTCGCGGCATCCAGAAGCCAGGTGAGCGGGCGATCGATCGGGAAGGGCCCGGCGCGAATCCGCAAC